>JAHIRA010000121.1 GCA_018818905.1 Patescibacteria group bacterium
CATGACCTCAACGCCATGCCCGAAGGGCAGGGTGTCAAAGAACTGCAACTAAAACTCAAAGACAAAAGACAAGAAGTCATCTCCAACCTCAAAAACAAAGAAGCACAACAAGACAACCCCAAAGCCAAACAAAACCTTGAAAGCAGCATTAAAGAACTAGAAAACCTCAATCTAGACGAAATCAGTTCTCCCCAAGATATCTACAACACTCTCTCCAAGCACAAAGACTTCAACGAAGTCCTCAGACAAACCATGTTCTACTTTGGCTTCTACCTAAACCCCAACATAGATAGTGCCAAATTCAACGACATTAACCCAGAAGACCCCACTCCTGCTGATGTCAGTCAAACCCTCAACTTCATTAACCACATCACTAACCCAGAAATCCTCGACCACATCGAGAACCAAGGATCCCTCAAGAAGTTCTTCACCGATGAAAGAGCCGCCAAGAACTTCAAAAATCTCTTAAACGTCAACAGTCTCAAAGAAGAACTGCAAAGAATGAGTAAGTACAAGAAAGACTCCACAGAAAGAATGGCCATGCAGTTTGTCCCCCACAGAGACTTACTCACAGAGTTCTCAGGAGAGATAGGGGACGCTTGCTGGGCCGGCAAAGAAAAAAGCATCCTCGAAGCCCACCCCAACTTCACTTCTCTCATCATGATCCAAAACCCAGACAGCATCAACGAAAGAGTCGCTGGTTCTTGCTTTCTCATTGAAACCACCACTCCCGATGGACAAGACCTTCTAGTCATCAGAGGTCTAAACCCTCTAGAAAACGTCATCAGACAACTCAACTACGAAGACTTCTACGAAAACCTCACCACCTACCTCAAAACCATTGCCGCCAAACAAAACAGACAGCTAGCCGTCGTCATCGATGATCACTCCGGAGGCTCAGGCAGTAACAGAGAAGACTTCTACCTAACCTTCCTCTCAGGACTCAGAGACAAACTCAAAGCGGTGGAACTGAACAATGAGGATACCGAGTTTAATGGTTATAATATTACTGGGGATACTTATTTGGTTTAATACTACTTACAGAAGTTTTTTAAGAGTGAAAAAATAATATCAAAAGATTAAAGACATAAAAATGCCAAGTGGAAGAGAAAAATTTAGCACACCTCAAGGAATGAAGGATCTTGAAATGAAAGAGGGAAGGAAAGAGTATGAGGAGGAGAAAGGGGAAAGTGAAGAAGACAAATCTGTGGACGAAGTGCCGGTAAGAGAAGAAAGAATAGACAAGGAGGGAAACGAAGAGCTTCAAAGATTGCTCCAGAAGACAGAAAAGTATTTTAACAAAGAAAGAGAATCACGAGAAACACCCTTCAATGAATTACTTGATCGAATTGAAATACAAACAGCCTTTAGAAATGGGGGGCATTATAGATCTTTTCATGGTGACCTGAATGAAGCGAAAGCTTTGGTGAGTGATTTTCACAAAAGATTGAAGGGTGAGGAATTAAATAAAATCACTCCTGAGCAACTTAAAGAATTCTCTTTGCTCGAAGTTCGTGATGTTTTGGAGAAATCTCGTGAGCAGAAGGACATAATTCGTAGCCTTTGGTACGAAGCTTTTCGTGAGTACTTGAATAGAAGAAGTTTTTTGGAGAACAGATACGTTGGACCCAATGAAATTGCTGGCGGGCTCCTACGGAATTTAGATGATTTTTTTGATGAATCGTCATATGCTAGAGAACAATTTCTATCTGAATATCCAGAAATTAGTAGTATTTTTGATCGGTTTAAAATTGCACAGTATCCAAGAACTTTGGAAATAGAAGCATTAGCAAAAACAGACTTAAGGGAAAAGAGGTCAAGCAGTCCTGATGAAGTTAAGGATTATATTCTAAAGCTTCACTCATCAAATGAAGCTTTGCGACGTGAAGATGATGATTTTCTTGATATGCTTCTTGGTATTGAGACAGATGAAGTTGAAGGGAAAATTGATTTCCAGAAACTAGCTGACGAGTTTCCAAGAGAAGAGTTCTGGGGAAGTGGATTTTCGTGGACACCATACGAACTAATACGAAAATTTATAAAGGAATTGGATTTAGGAAGCGAGGATACTCTTTTTGACCTTGGTTCAGGCTATGGCAGGGTCCCTCTTTATGCATCTCTAACGACAGAGGCCAAGTGCAAAGGCATTGAAATAGTCCCGGAGAGGGACGAAGTTGCTGCAGATGCAGCCAAAACTCTTAAATTGGAAAACGTTGAATTTATACCAGGAAATGTTTTGGATCAAGATTATAGTGACGGTACTGTTTTCTTCCTGTTTAATCCGTTTTCGGTAGAAACTCTTGAGAAAGTGAACGAAAAGATCAAAGAAATCGCTAAAAAGAAAAAAATCAGGTTAGTCTCCTACGGTCCATCCACTAGCTTTTTTATGGATGAAGACTGGATTCGAGAAATCCAACCTGAGGACGACAGAGGAGATAGTTGGGGTTTAAAAATTTTTGAATCAATATAATTAATAATATGGCTGAAGAATATCAATTTACTCCAAGAGACTTCCTAGAAGACGAAAGAAAAGAATTTCAATCTTTTCGACATGCTTCAAAAAAAGACCATGAAATAATGCAAAGGGCTGGAGAGAGAATCTCTAGAAAAGAAGTCAAGCACCCATCTGTATTAGTGGAGTTTGATGATTGGCTTTCATCACCTGAAGTTGAGGAAAAAGAACGTGAAATTGAGGCAAAACTTGAGAAAAAAAAGGAATCAGGAAGTCCTGAGGAAGTGGATAGATTTATTTACTTTTCAGAGGATTACCTAGAATTAATGAAAAATTTTGGGCATGACGGAACTGAAGAGCTATACGGAAAGAAGCAGATTGAAGGTTTTGATGCAGTAAAAATGTTCAAGGGTATAGAAGATACAATTGATCGTATCAAGTACCTAGAGAGCCTATCTACCCCCGATGCAATAGCTTGTCTTTATTCTATAGATGATAATTTAACCATAAAGAGAGTCACTAACCTAAAACAACGCTTAGAATACTATTCCAATGTTATAAATGACCAGGATAGTGACTATCAACCTGATTCTTTTGATTCTCTAGAACATGCTCTAAAGATGGATCTTCTTAGATACTCAATGTTTGGAACGCCAGAGCTGGAAATATATACTAGAACTAGAAAAAAAATTGAAGCGGAAACATGGGCTAATACTAAGCGCTTAATTCCTTTGTCAGGGGGTAGAGCAGGGGTTCATTCATACGAATTTTTAGACAAACTTTATAAAGATGCATGTACTCAAGCTGGGAAGAAAGGAGAGATGTCAGAAGAAGCAAAAAAGCACCTAGCAATTGGACTAGGTGTAAAGTGGCTGAAAAAAAGTATAGATTATCATAGAAATTATACAAGCCCGAGATCGTATTTTTTTGGTAGTTATCAAGAAGCAGTGGATTGGGCTAGACTACCCGAAAAAACTCAACAAAGACTTCAGTTTTTAAGACAGAATGTTTCTGGAATTGATTTACATAACATTAGACGTTTCATTGGAAAGTCCGAACCAAATAAGGCCTTGGAAAAGAAGTTTTTTGCTGCTCGTCACAGGCTTCATAAGTTTGAAAACGACCCTGACTCTGAGAGAGATAGAATCATCAACGACTTTACATCAAAAGAAGAGAATAAATTCTCAAAAAAAATTGAAAAAATAGAAAGAGATGAAGCTAGAGAAGCCAGAGAGTTATGGGAAAAAACAGACTCAAAAGAAAATGCTAAATCTGAGCTGGAAGAATCAGCAAAGCATTTTAAAGAATCAAAACAAAGGGCAAAAGAGAGTCACGAAAAAGAATTAGAGCGGCTTAAGAATTTGTCTGTTGATGAAATAAAAAAATTACTTCAAAGCAAACATGATGAGCTTGAAAGGAGAAAAATCTTTGAAGAGCCAATTTCAAAAAAAGCTCTTGATTTAGAATTTCTAGCGCATCAGTACGGCAGTATTTATCCGACCAATATCGACTGGATAAATACTGCACCCTACGGTCTGATTAACAAGTGCCACAGAATGCTGAATTCTGGAATGAGTTATGATAAAGTTATGAGTTATATTAATGTTTATGAAGTAATGGGGGAGGATTTTGAAAATCTAAGTGGTAAGCAAATCAGGAGTTTGTTAGAGCTTCCTCCTAGAATGATAGAGTTTATAAAGGAAAATTTAAAAAAAATGTCTCCTGAAGATATTAACAAAATGGTTGATGATCCTC
>JAHIRA010000122.1 GCA_018818905.1 Patescibacteria group bacterium
GCAAAAAAACTTCTCCGGACTCAAAAAAAAGAAAAACAAACTTTCTGACTTTCTGGAAAACGTGACCAGAAAAATATTTGGTTCCAAAGGGAAAAGTAAACTTTTTGCCCTGGGCGCCGTGGTTGTTGTTGTTATTCTAATTATCAGTCTGATCTGGTTTATTGCTTCCAGAAACAAAACCGAGCAGGCCCAAGAAAATCAGGACTTCATGGCTCAAGCTCAAGAATTAGAAAAAAAGGCTGCTGATGCCCTTATCTATGACGACAGAAATCAAGCCAATGAACACCTCAAAGAAGCAGAAAAATTAATTGCCTTTAAGCTTGAAGATGATCAGAAATATGCCTCAGATCTGGCCGCTTTAAAAGAAAAGATCCAGGCCGACAAGGACAAAATTGATCGCATCACCAGAGTCAACCCCACCGAACTAGCTACTTTAGAAAATAGCCAAGATGGCGGACAAATATTGGGCTTTGGTAGCGACTTGTTTATTTATTCCAAAGAGAGAATCAAAGTCTACAAATATGACAGTGGAGAGAAAAAGTTTGCTGAATTCAGCACTAGCGCCGAAGGACTCAGCAAGCTTGTTCTGGGCGTCTTCAATGATCAGAAAAATATTATAACTTTCTTGGCCTCCAAATCATTTGCCGAGATGCCTGTTTACCTCAAAGAGATCTCGCGGGTTGATACAGACTTCCCGGAAAACAATCATGAGTTTGCTGATATGGCTATCTACTCTGACAAAATCTATTTGTTGGACCCCAAAAATAATCAAATCTATCGTCATACTAGAACTGTTGATGGCTATGGTCCGGGTAAAGCCTGGGTAGAAAGTGACGGGGTCAGTCTAGAAAACGCCACTTCCCTAGCTATAGACAGCAACATCTATGTCCTCAAGGCTGACGGACAAATTCTCAAATTTAACCGCGGTGAAACTAGCGACTTTGAAATCTCTGGCTTGGCCAAACCTCTCTCTGAGGCCTCTTCCCTCTTCACTTCAGATGAGCATCAGTATATTTATGCTCTGGATAAAAGCAACCAAAGAATTGTGGTCATGGACAAAAAGGGAGTGCTAACGACTCAATATGCACTAGATGGCATTGAAGCTGCCGAAGATATTTATGTTGATCCGGAGTCGGAGACCATTTATTTGTTGGCTGATCAGAAATTGTTTGAAATTGCTAAGTAGAGGTATCGTAGAGCATTTGTCTAATTGAAGATGAGAGATATTTTTGCGCCTCGGAAGCGTGCTGGAGGTTTGGGTATGATACGAGAATTTTGTCATATTGGGTTGAAAGTGCGGGTATACTCTAGTTGCGCAAAATAATTCTAAAAAATAAAATTGATTTCAATGCCTTATGATAGAAGCAACTTCAATTTTTGGAAATAAAGTAAACGTTCCAAAAAATAAATTTAGTGTTCGTGTGTCTGGATATGCATTACTTATTCACGAAGGTAAAATTTTGGTCGTCAATACTCGAAGTAAAGGTAAGTATTATCTTCCAGGAGGGGAAGGTTGAGATTGGAGAAAAAATCGAAGCTACGATAAAACGTGAGGTTAAAGAAGAGACTGGCATTGAAATAGAAGTTGGGTTAATTTATTAATATATGAAACATATGAGAGAAGGCCCATCATTCGAACTCGCAAAACAACCACAATTAGAAAATTTGGAATAGCATTCGGAACTATTAGTCCAAACTAATGAAATGGCTCAAAGATATGAGGATGGAGAAATTGACTTTGAGACAATTCAGGATTATCTTCACGAACAATATCAAGAACACGACTTAGAAAGTTATGATTGTCATTCATTTATGTTGTCTATTTTAAAAAGAGAGTATGGTTTACCTGTTACAACAGCTCCAGGATTTAATATGCCTGACATAAATGAATATGAAAATAGTACAGAGTGGCAAGAAGATTTGGCAAGTGAAGCTAAAAAAATGTTTGGCAGTCCCGAAGGTCAACAATACAAAGAGCAATTAAAACAGTTTACTGAAAACATATACAAAAATAGTGAACATATACCTATTCCTAAAATGCCCCTCACAGATGACGCAAGCGTTGATAGATGCCAGGCTATCGCTCGAGATATGGTGAGACAGGTTTTGGAAAAATCACGTAGTAACGACAAATCAAGTGTAATTCTTATTTCAGATGCTCGTGGTGATAAATTTTACGACGCACATTCAACATTTGTTTTGGGAGTTGAAAAAGGGGGACAAGATTTGTTAGTTCTAGAGAAGGAAGAAGTCGGAAGCTCTATAGTCATCAAAAGATTATCTGAAATCATTGAGTCGTATAGTTTTGGTTGGAGGTTCAAGAACCTTGAATTAAATGTGTGCAACCGACCTATTGGTGAATTATATCCGAATGCTGCATGAGATTATATTAAAAATGATGCACATATTTTCGCTCCTTATTTTCTGATTCTGAATACATCCGATAACTAGTTAAGTAAAATCAAAAACTAATCTAATAATAAAATCTAAGACAAATTCACTCCACTACGTTGCGTGAACTTTACTAATAATAGAAAGAATTAATAATTAAAGAATATGGCAATTGATAGTCGAGGCCCAGCTTCTTCAGAACATGGCCTTGAGAGAAAAGAAATAAAAGAAAAAGAAATCTTAGGAAGGCTTAGGCTATATCATCAAACTTCTAAAGAAAAATGGGAGGCAATGCAAAAGGAAGGAGCGATTTTGAGTGAGAAGGAACTTCTTAAAAAGGGACTGATTTCTCCTGAGCAGTTAGAAGATTTTGAGAGTACAAGCACTGGTGAGATAGATAGACTGGAGGGGAGAGATGAATATGTTTTTGCGAGTCATAATCCCCAAGGATATGGTGAGGTAACATTGGAGATTGATCCGAGCGCTCTTGAGATTAACGGAGCAAAAGTATCAACTGCTGGAGACTGGGCACTTTTTGCAGGCAACCCTGATGATGAAAAATATTTTAGAGAGTCAGAAATTCCGGCTTCTGAATTTGTGGATTATTTAAGAAATTATCTTTGCAATCTACCCAGTCCGGAGTGGTTTTGGGAAGGTGATGACCCTGAGATTGGAAAAATGATTGGTGAGGGGATGATGGAAAAAATACAAGGAAATCCCGAAAAGATTAGAAAATTTTGGAGCTTACATCCTGAGATTCTTTTTCCAAAGGAGTTGCCACTTACTTATGTTAAGAACGTTGAGATACATGAGTGAATAATGACTTCTAGATATGGCTTCACGAAAAGACTGGGGCTAGCCAAAGTTATAGAACAGACTTCTGGCACTTTGATTGTTTGGTCAATCACTACTGGAACGCAGTCAAGATGTGCTTTTGAATAATAATGGCAGAGTAAAGATCGTTAGTTTTGGTGGAGGTGAACTAAAAGGGGTTTTTGAGCTAAAGCAGATATTAGAAAACAAGGCAAAGGAACTTAATCTACCTTCTGAAATAACCATCGCTGACTATTCGCTTACGAAAGATCCAGGACAAAAAGGAGCTCGCGAGAGCGGTTTACAACATCAAATAGGCTCATCTGTTCGACTTCGTGGTGGTTTTCTTGAGATTATAGATATTGAAGATGCAAAAGACGCAGACGTAATGATTTCTACTAAAGGTCCTTTTGAGAAAAGCGGGATTGAGCTTAACCATGCTTTAGCCAAAAAAGTTGCCCTCAAGTTAGCCCCTGGAGGCAGAACTTTCCTAGAGGCAGCATTGATTGGAATTCCAGAAGAAGAAGATTTTTCCAAGAAATTATCAGCTAATTTAGGTAATGAATTCGAAGTATCTTGTGGTCGGAATGATCAATTTGCAGGGTACATAGAAATCTCAAGAAAGCAAAAGAAACAAAACGATCAGCTTTAATTATTTATTTTCAACCTCAACATGAAGCTCATTACTTTACATCCAAGCCAAATAATGACGACCAATGATTTTCCGGTTCATAACGAACAAATTCTAAAAATATACTTCAAGATTTGCCAGAAAAAACACATCGACATACTTCCACCCTTGCCTGTTTATCATAAATCTCTAGGGCTTCCTTTGCTTGGTGGCTCTGGAAAAGATATCAAGAAACATAATATTGCTATCAAGAGCTTTTTTGAAGAGAACCCCGGAGTTGAGTATATTCTTATGGATGGAAGCCACAAGACAACCGCTTTGACTTTAACTCACAATTTGATACCAGCTATTGTCATAAAAACTAATCAGGATGTAAAGAAGTTTCACAAAATGGAAGAAACTGGCGAGATTTTTAGTTTTGCCGGTCCATTTACAATGAAAGAGATTTTTAAAGATAAAGCTGAACATTTTTTTGAAGCTGATTTCTTTCAAACCGTTGAGTCCAAAACAAAACGTATGGTTGAAGCTAAAGTCATTCCTCAATTTATGATCAATCACTATAAATCCAAATAAACCTTAAGCATGGCAAAAACTGGATATACAAAAAAAGAAACGCCCTACGGCGCTTCTTTTTTATCTATAATGAACTAGAAACTATTTTAGTTCAACGCTAGCTCCAGCCTCTTCAAGCTTCTTCTTTAACTCTTCAGCTTCTTCCTTAGGAGCTTTTTCTTTGATCACAGTTGGGGCAGCATCAACCATATCTTTGGCATCTTTGAGGCCTTTACCTGTAATCTCTTTGACAACTTTGATAACCGCGATTTTTTGTCCACCTGCTTCAGCAAGTTCAACATCAAATTCGCTTTTCTCTTCGGCAGCTTCACCTTCAGCACCGGCAGCGCCAGGAGCGGCGGCCACAGCCATAGGAGCGGCGGCTGAAACTTGGAATTTGTCTTCAAGGACTTTGACGAGTTCTGATAGTTCAAGAACGCTTAGCTCTTCAATAGTTTTGACGAGATCAGCAAACTTGGCTGGAACTTCAACTTCTTTCTCTTCTGAAGCTTCTTCTTTGGCATCAGCCTCTTTGGGAGCTTCTTCTTTTTTTGCCTCTTCAGGCTTCTTGTCTTCGGCCATATGATTCTATTATGATTAATAGCTACTTATATAAGTTGAAAGTAGCAAGCAGAAAGGAAAAATTGTTTTCTACTTTCTGCCTGCTACCTTCTGAGATAATTAACTCTTTTGCTCCGAGATAGCCTTGAGAGCCACAACCAAGCCTCTAATATTGGCTCCCAGGACATTGACAAAGCTAGTTACAGGAGCCTTGATAGTCCCAACGGTCATGGCAATCAATTCTTCTTTAGAAGGAAGTAAAGCCAAGCTTTCAACTGCCTCTTTGGACAAAACCTTGCCATCTAGAAAACCTTCTCTAATCTCGATAGTTTTGCACTCTTTGGCAAAATTATGAGTTTCTTTGGCACCGCTGACTTCATCTTTGGCAAAAGTGACAGCAATAGGACCAGCGTAATCTGTAAAATCTGCTCCCTCTATTTCTGATTCTTTGAGAGCAATTTTTAACAGAGCGTTCTTGACGACATTGAAGCTTCCTTCTTGCTCAATCATTCTCTTCTTGAGTTCCTGAACCTCTGCAACGGTCATACCCTGATAGTTTGATAGAACCAAGGATTTGCTAGAGTTGATTTTATCAACTAGCCTCTGAACCGCCTCTTCTTTTTGCTTACGAGATTTTGGCATATAATTATAATTCTGAGATAAATAAAAATTCGCGGATTGATAATGTGATCAACTTGCCACGAAAAAACAAAGATAACTCGTTTTTTCCTCGGCAAGCTGATTAAACCCGCTTAGCGGGTCCTTGCGGTCTTTGGAAAATTGTGATGTTAGAAGTATAACACCAGAACAAAAGATGTCAAGATTTTCAGGCACAAATTGCCGACCCTTTCATCACAACAATCCCGGGATGACGTGTAGTGAAAGCAACAAGCACTTCATCTAGCTTTGATAGCAATTCTTGACTTCTGTCTGAAAGTACTCCACCACAATCCTTGATGTGAAAACTGTCATGCTCATCCCGACATACAAAGCCATCTTTTTCTAGAATAGCTTTGAGACAAAGCGATAAAGCTAAGATCTCAACCTTTTCTTCTGCTGGTGTCAAGGCCATCAAAGCTTTAAACAAACCCACAAAATCTCTAACTATCCTAACGGCTTCCCTATAACTAAGACTTTTCATTCCCTTCCTCCTTGTGCAAGAATGTTTACTCCCACTGCACTGTGGCAGGTGGTTTGTTGGTTATATCATAAAAGACCGCATCAACGCCAGGGATTTTCTTGATCTCTGATGCCATGTCCCACAGCAGCTTTCTACTCATTCTGTAGAAGCGAATAGTCATGAAATTTTCTGTTGTTAACGGCCGCAACACAATTGACTCTCCTCCAGATAACGACAATGGCAACATAACTACCGGCATCTCCATCACATCTCGCGCAACGCCAGCTTCTTTTAAACACTTATTAGCTATGGCGTGAGCTTTTTTTAAAATCTCTACCCTTTCTTGTGTTAGATAAGCACGATGGACTTTGAAGTCTCTTATTTTCTTGGGATCAACCGCCCAGATAACCCTGTTGATAGCTTTGAGCGAATTTGGAATTTTGGTGGCGACTTCTTCTAGAACATCGTAAGCCGCCTCTTCTTCATTCTCAACATCAACTATTTTTGGCTGACCTTGAATGATGAGTGGATGAGCATAAGTTCTTTCATCTCCCTGCACTCCCACACTCTTTAGAGGAAGAATTTGATAGCTAAGCTCTGTCTCGGCCAAAGCGTCTTCAATAACCTTATTTTCGTCTTCGGTAAGTTCAAAGTCTTCTTTCTTATAATTCTTGTCGCTACAAAGCGCCATAATAGCTAAGCCCGGACCGGGAAAAGGTCGACGCCAAACCAACTCCTTGGGAAGACCCAGCATCTCCCCCACTTTTCTCACATCATCTTTGTACAGTTTCTCTAATGGCTCAACAACACGACCTTCTTTGATTAGTTTTTCAATCTCTTCAACTCGGTTGTGATGAGTTTTAATTTTATCGGCATGTTTGGTCCGCCCACTTTCAATGGTGTCAGGATAGATCGTCCCCTGCCCCAGCAACCATTCATGAGAATCCAGATATAAACCTTCTACTTCTCGATTGAAAACTTCAACAAATTTGCGACCAATAATATTTCTTTTTTCCTCTGGATCGTATACACCTTCAAGAGCTTTAAAAAACTCTTTGGAGGCATCGATGACTTTGATGTTCTTGTAACCAATTTTGAGTAACGCCTTTTCTATATCCTGGCTTTCGTTTTGGCGCATAAAACCAGTATCAACATGAAGACCTTGGACTTTACAAGGACCCAAAATATTGTTGAGCATGGTGAAGGCCACCAAAGAGTCAACTCCGCCAGAAAGAAGCACAAACACATTTTTTTCTCCCACTTTCTTTCTCAATTCTTTCTCAACCGATGCCATGTATTTTTCTAGAGACCATGTTTTTTTGACCTGACATATTTTGAACAAGAAATTCTCTAGTATTTTTTCTCCCCATTCTGTATGAGTGACTTCTGGATGAAATTGAAGTGTGTAGATATGCCGGTCTTGATTGGCCATCGAGGCAATATCTGAACCGGAACTTCCAGCAATCACAAAATCTTCTGGAACAACTTTGACTTCATCAAAATGACTCATCCAGACAGTGCTGGTTTCTGGAATGTCTTCAAAGAGATCGACGTTTTCTTTGATCACAAAGTCGCTCTTACCATACTCCCCTTTATGTCCCTTCTTGACCTCGCCACCTAGAAGATGAGCACACAATTGATGGCCATAGCAAATTCCCAAAACCGGAATGCCAAGCTGAAAAACTTCAGGATCAACCTTAGGTGAATCATCCGCATAGACACTGGCAGGACCGCCAGAGATAATAATTCCTTTAGCCTGTCCCTCAAGATTAATTGCTTTGATATCCGGTAAAACTATCTCAGAATAAACCCCCAGATCCCTAATTTTCTTGGAAATAAGATGAGTAAATTGGGAACCGCAATCCAGAATAATAATTTTTTCTGAGGTATTTTTGGCCATTTGTAAATTAATTGACTAATTTGTGATTTTTATTTTACCATCTGTTGACAGAAACAGAAAGGGAATGAATTGACGATTTTTTGTGACAAAGTTATTTTTGCCTGCTTTGAACATTGTTATTTGCGAGGAAAACAACAAAAATAGGACGCCACCGAAGCGTCGAGTAGGAAGGCTTTTTTTTATGACTTTTATTTTTTCTTCTGTGTGCACTATTTCTGGAAGTTTGATGATATCACCATTGTAGGACTCGGTAATGGTTTGGTGGCCAAAGCAAATACCAATTTGTGCAAGAATTACTCCCCCACCTTCACACTTTGTTCAGTATCCAAGTTTGCTTTCTTCTTGACTGGATATCTGATAATAGTTAGATATTTACTCTCGTCCCCTTTGCCAAACATTCCCGGACCCTTGAGATACTCTTCTTCGTGGTCTCCTGAAATCTCGTATCCTTGATCTGCTATGTATTTTTTGAGCTTCTCGATAGTGGCCTCTTCACCTGCGTAGGAGCCTTCATGAAGAATCTCAGCGACTTCCCCGTATTCCCACTTTGTCAATTCGACTGTTGTGCCAGCTGGCAAGCTGTTAATAGAATCGGGTACCGTGAGAGCAAACTCACCTGTCAGATTGGATTTGTCTTCATCAAAATTAATCCAACGAGCTTTGGGAGCCACAGGTTTTGCCTTATCAACGTCGAGCTGATAATAAACTTTGTAAAGGTCGCCAATGGCCTGACCGGAAATATCATTGGGTTCGCCATCAAGCTTGATGACAATAACTTTCTCGGTGGCCATTTCTGAAATTTGTGGTTCTTTGAGATGTTCAAATTCTGCCGGGTCAGGGCCTTTGGTCATGAAATAATAGCCCACACCCATGACGCCA
>JAHIRA010000123.1 GCA_018818905.1 Patescibacteria group bacterium
CACTACTACAACTACCAGAAAAAGCATCGTGGGCTAGGTATGGACGGAGCAACGCCAATACAGAAACTTAACATGTGTCGAAGTGTAAACTTGACGCTGCAATGCTACAAATCTTGACTGCTAGTCTATATACTCATCGCGAGTATGAGGATATTTTTTTCAATTTATGCTATGATAGAAATAGATAAAGATTATTAAAACAAAACCATGGACAAATGTGAAAAATGCAGCATGCCACTAGATGACAAATCAAAGTGTAGTTGCGATTCAAAGATTTGTTTTCATTGCTGTCAGCATGATGCAAATTGTCAGTGTGGTTGCAAAGCAAAATAGATAGATCTTCCTGGATGCTCTATAAATCACCTCGAAAGAGGTGATTTTTTTGTTCCTCCGTAGCTGTGGCATTAATGCCACAGCTACGGAGGAAATCTATTGGCCAATATTATTTCTATGCTATGATAGAGGTAGTGTTCGCTTTTAGTTCGCCAGGAGGACAAGGTGTTATTAGATAAAAAACCCCTTGCACTACAGGAGATGCAAGGGAGGATAAAGAGTTCATATGTAACTATCGTGGAATTCTTTTCAGGCAGGCTTCAATTTTCTTTCTTGGCATACCAACCTCTTTGGGTTCAATTTTTACCTGAGGACCATAGTAGCCATGTACCCTGGTCCAGTCCCAAGGCTTCATATGCTTATTGGCCTTACACTTCTCAAGAAACTTGATTAGGTCTCTCTTGTAGGCTTCAAAATAGCATTTCTCTATCGGATTGGTTGGTGAGGACTTTTTCCTCATGACATTTTTGTTGGTTTCAAAAAAAGACATTACTACAGCGGCTCTTAAAAATGAAAGTCTTTTCTTGGCACAAAGATCAAGTGATCTCATTAAAGATCTGACTTTGTAACTGTCCAGACAATGTGTGAATTGACTGTTTTTCAGGCCATGTTTTCTTAGTCGCGTCCTTTTTACAAACAGCAATTGAAGATAATCAGCGGTGGTCTTAATCACATTCTTCTGACATTTACCAACAGTTTCCACTACTTCACGCGTGATAATCTTCTTGGGTAGCTTCTTCCAGAAATCTTTCAAGTAACTGCTTTTTGTCCCGATAGCTTCCTTTCGTTTCTTCAGTTTTTTCTGACTCAGTTCTTCAATTTTTTTTTGCAATCTCTCAATCGTTTTTTTCTGTGTCACATGATCTGAAATTGGCTTTGGATCATTACAGGCCACTATTGTCATTATAATTACAATAGCTGTTACCCACACTTTTCCTCTTTTTCTTTTCATTTCTAGTCTCCTCTGAAGGTTCAAGAAGAACACTGTGTTCTTCACTGGGCTACATCCTATATGAAAAGAATGTTTGTGTCAACATTATAAAATAATCATCAATACTTATGCATAGAGGTGTCGCCACCTTCACTCTAGATCATGGCAAAGCTCCTCGCTGGCTTTTTTGGAGAATGGTCAAGCTAGCCAGGGCTGTGGTCCCGGTGATTGTTGATCAGTATGGTCCAGAAGAGTTTGTCAAACGAATGGCTGACCCGGTTTGGTTTCAGTCTTTGGGTTGCGTGCTGGCTTTTGACTGGAACGCTTCTGGGCTAACAACTACCGTCACCGGAGCGCTTAAAGAAGCTATTAGGGGCCAAGAAAAAGACCTGGGCTTGTTTGTTTGCGGAGGTAAGGGTCGAACTTCTAGAAAAACTCCAGATCAAATTAAATCTTGGGGGGAGGCGCTTAATTTCTCACCCACTCTGACAGACAATATGGTTTACAATTCCAAAATGACAGCCAAGGTTGACTCTTCTCTGATTCAAGACGATTTTCAACTTTATCATCACTGCTTCTTTTTTTCGACTAATCAGGAGGGCAAGCTTAGTGCTTGGTCGGTAGTGCAACAAGGCATGGACATTGAGGCCAAGTCAGCTAGAAGGTATCACTGGTACTCCAGAAAAATTTCTGATCTTATTGTGGATCCGCATGCTGGGATTATTTCTGATCCCTTACAGCAGCACAAAGACATTCTCAATCTGACGGCCAAGAAATCAGCCGACAATCGTCAACTTAGTCTTGAGTTAGCTTCTTCTCCACAGACATTATTCAAAGACTTCAAAATTCTAGCCAAGCACACTTCGTCGTTGTCACAAATGATCAAACTCAAAAGCAAGAAAGGAGACCAGCTTACTTTCCTCAAACTTGCCCCCAAAGAATTCAAGAGTCACAAAGTTCTTCTGGAAGATTTTTCTCAGAGCGCCTACCTCAAAAAAATATTTAACATTCTCTCAGAAAAAAAACCACAAGACTATGAAAATTTGCTTTCAGAGAAGGGTGTGGGTCCCAAAACAATCAGGGCCTTGTCACTAGTTTCAGAAGTCATCTATGGTGCCAAAGCTTCCTATGAAGATCCGGCGCGCTATACTTTTGCTCATGGTGGCAAAGACGGAACGCCATATTTTGTCGATCGGACGACCTATGGTCAGACTATGAAAGCAGCCGAGATGTTGCAGAAAGCAGTTCGCCAAGCTAAGATAGAACCAAACGAAAAACAAAAAGCGCTCCTCAGGCTAGAGAAGCGCAAAAACATATCCTTAGATGTGGAAAATTTATATTGTTGAGTGTTCCGACAAAACTCTCTACACCGGCGTTACCACAGATCTTGAGCGGCGAGTAGAAGAGCATAACTCTTCGCGTCTCGGTGCTTGCTACACCAGAGGCAGGAGACCGGTCAAACTGGTTTATTCTTGTGATGCGGTAAGTCGGGCAGAAGCACAAAAAAAAGAATATCGGATCAAGAAGTTGTCCGCCAAAAAGAAAAGAGAGCTATGCAGACAAAAAAACTAAACAAAGCGAATTAGTATATAGCCAGTGCTAATAATCAAACTAATAAACATAATTAGCAGACCAATTTTCATAAACTCGACAAACTTAATTTTGTAGCCAGCTTTTTCAGCCATGCCAGCAACAACTAGATTGGCACTGGCGCCAATCAAGGTTCCGTTACCGCCCAAACAAGCCCCTAGGGCTAGTGACCACCAGAGTGGATTCAGATCGCCAAAAACCGGTTTCATACTTTCTACCAATGGGATCATAGTGGCGACAAAAGGAATATTGTCCACAAAGGCCGAGAAAATACCACTACCCCACAAAATTGCGATGGCGGTGATTTTGAGATTTCCTTGAGTGAGTTCCAGAAGCTTTGATGCTCCTAGATCAATAATGCCTGTTTGTTCAAGACCACCGACTAGCACAAATAATCCGGCAAAGAAAAAGATAGTGGTCCATTCAACTTCTTGCAAAGCTTTCTCTAGATTGCTCAGGTCCAGCAGAAGAAGAAGTCCGGCACCAAAGAGAGCAATAGTGGCTCCCTCAAGACCCAAGAAG
>JAHIRA010000124.1 GCA_018818905.1 Patescibacteria group bacterium
ACCGGGTTGACGGAATCGGGGTGTACGTGCCAAGGCAACGAGGCACTCAGCTCACGATCACCGAAAACCTAACAGTCCTTTGGTTAAAGGGGCAACCCACCGTCGTATTCATTTTGAGAACTATTTCGATAATAGAATCATAATTTGACTATAGTTTATAAGGTTTCTCTTATAGCAGAAGCCCCTGAGGGTGAAGAATATGCAATCGTTACCCTAACAATCAATAATCTACAAAATGATAAAACTTACAGCTTTTCTTCGCTGTTGGTAGCCGTCTACGATGAAGATGGGTTTCAATATGAATCGGATTTCACAGCTTTAACAGCGTTAAAACAAGGTTTGGTCGGAGGAGAAATCCTACCTGGAAAGAAATTAAGCGGGAAGATACCATACTTAGTACCTGTAGGAGCCGATATCGAATTACATTTCAAGTATGACATATTTGGTGGTACAACCGCGGTTTTCGATCTCTCATAGCATAGTATCTATCATATGATATAAGAATGAAAGGATGTAAAAATGGTAAAACATAGAAATATTTTTTTGGTATATTTGTTTTCAATCATAACTGTAGGAATTTATGCAATTTATTGGATGATTTCAACAAAGAACGAAATGAATAGTCTGGGAGCAAAAATCCCAACAGCGTGGTTACTTATCATTCCAATCGCAAACCTTTATTGGATTTATAAATATTGTGAAGGTTTCGCTGAAAATGTCAAAAAAGACAATAATACAATTCTTTGGTTTGTTTTATACGTCTTGGTAGGAATAATTATGCCTGCAATAGTTCAGTCGAAATTAAATGAATTGGCTTAGTACAGGGATAGTGAGTATTCCACCAGCGAATATCTTGACGAACGAGGTTTTGAGAAACTAAATTATTTTCTTACCTAAATATTGAGTTAGGTTTCGATCTTGGTTGGGAGACCTGATTCTAGAAGGCGCTTGAGGCGGTCTTCGTGTGAAATCTCTTCCTTGTTATCAAGCCTCGCTATGACCTCTTTCTTTGTTTTTCCGCACTCAGAACACCCTGAAAGAACGTCATCTCGCCCTTTCTGAATTTTCTTAACTCTGCCGCCGGCCCGGCATTTGCTCGTGACGGTTTTCGAGACAAAAGGAATACGAAGGATGGTGATTGTCTCCTTCCCACAGAACGGGCATTGAATCACGGTTTCTGAAGACATGTAATTCTTTTCTTGAATGAACTTATATACCTATCAGTATATATTTGTTCATGGTCGAATGTCCCCAGTGCAGCCACGTGTTTGAGCCGACTCTGAATTGTAAGCGTTGTACTCACGAGTGGACTCAACGAGGATTGATGAAGCCGAAGGTCTGCCCCAATCCGGAATGCAAGTCTCCCTACTGGGATAAGGAAAGGCGTAATAATCACAAGAAAAGGTAGTAATATGGCTAAAAATGATTCAAACAGTCAGATTAAATCGAAGCATCGGGTTTCAAATCACGGTGAAGTTTTCACACACGAAAGAGAAGTAAATGCGATGCTCGATCTCGTCAAGAATGAAACCGAACGCTTAGATTCGCGGTTTTTAGAACCTGCTTGCGGAACGGGAAATTTCTTGGTAGAGGTATTGAGCAGAAAACTTGTAGTTCTCAAACAAAATTACTCAAAGGGCCAACCGGAATATGAAAAATATGGTGTTGTTGTTATCTCAAGTCTGTATGGCATAGATCTCCTTGAAGACAATGTCGAAGAATGCAGGCATCGCTTGCTGGAAATCTTTGCTAAAGAATACAAATCGATATTCAAACACGATACAAATGAGAAGTTTACCAAAGTTCTAAAATTCATTTTGAGTAAAAATATCGTCTGCGGCGATGCATTGACAATGAAAGACAATAATGGTAGCCCACTAATCCTTTCAGAATGGTCAATGCCTTACAATGATTCCAGAATAAAACGAAAAGAGTATTCGTACAAGGACATATTTAGCCCTACACTATTGTGGAGCTTTACAACAGATAGTGATACCGGAGAGAGGGTCATTCTGCCCAACGTCTATAAGGATCACCCTCTCAGAAATTATATGGAGTTGGCTGATAATGGATGAGCCAGCATACAACCCGGACATTTTGACGTGTCTTGCCAGCTTAAGCAATGACGAAGTATTCACTCCACCAAAAATAGTAAATGAAATGCTAGATTTATTACCTCAAGAATTGTGGTCTGATAAAAATGCTAAGTTTCTGGATCCGGTTTCGAAGACAGGAATATTTCTAAGAGAAATAACAAAAAGATTGGACAAAGGATTGGAAAAGCAAATTCCTAACAGACAAAAGAGGATAAATCATATACTGAGAAACCAAGTGTTTGGCATAGCTATAACAGAATTGACTTCGCTGGTGTCGCGCAGATCGCTATACTGCTCCAAGACCGCAAACGGAAAGTACTCCGTCTGCATAGAATTTAAAGATGCTACAGGTAATATAAAATATGACAAAATCAAACATAATTGGGATGGAGGCAGATGCGTTTACTGCGGAGCAAGCCAGGAAGTCTATGAACGCGGAGAGGAACTGGAATCACATGCTTACCAGTTTATCCATACAGAAAATCCGGAGGAGATATTCAACATGAAATTCGATGTAATTGCGGGAAATCCGCCGTATCAGCTGAGTGATGAAGGGTTTGGAAGTAGTGCTTCGCCAATTTACCATAAATTCATACAACAGGCAAAGAAACTGAATCCACGTTTTATAACTATGATTGTTCCCGCTAGATGGTATTCTGGAGGAAAAGGCTTGAATGAATTTAGAGACGAAATGCTTAATGACAAAAGAATGGCTGAATTACATGACTTCCCAGATACATCAGACTGCTTCCCAGGCGTGAACATCAGAGGAGGGGTTTGTTACTTTTTGTGGCAAAAAGATCACAATGGTGCGTGTAAGATAACTACGCATAGATCTGGCAATATAGGAAGGCCTACTGAAAGACCGTTGTTGGAGAAAAGTGCAGGAATATTTGTAAGATACAACGAAGGAATTGAGATACTTAAAAAAGTTCAATCCTTCAAAGAGGAGTCGTTTAGTAAATTTGTCAGCTCGAGGAAACCATTTGGACTGCCCACTAATTTCTCGGAATTCAAGTTGAAAAAAGACAAAACGAATAACATTGAACTCTTTAGATTTGGTGAAAGGGGATTTGTAAGCGAAAATCAGATATTGGTAAATAAAAATCTAGTCAAAAAATACAAAGTCATAGTTCCGAAGGCGAGTCCTGGAGACGATTCATATCCACACTTGGTATTAAGCAGACCCTTATTAGCTCCACCAAACTCCTGTTGCACAGAGACCTATATAGTAATGGGGCCATTTGTAGCAAAAACAGAATCACTGAATGTTATCAGTTACTTGGAAACACGATTTGTTAGATTTTTGATTCTTTTAGCAAAAAACACACAAGATTTACCTAAACGTGTGTATAGTTTTGTTCCGATTCAAGATTTCTCAAAATCATGGACTGATGAAGATTTGTACAAAAGGTATAAACTAACGAAAGATGAAATTGAATTCATTGATTCTTTAGTAAAACCGCTAAATTCTAATACAAAAGTCGAGGAAGTTCCAGATGAAAGCGAAGAATAAGGAGTTTTTTCCTCCGAAGCCGGAACTGAATCCTGCTATATACGCTTATACGGATGTTGCATACCCCGGACTGTTAAAAATTGGATATACTACTGTAGATGCTAGAAAAAGGATAGCTGAACAATATCCCACGAAAAGGCCAGGAAAGCTACCCTATGAAATCGTTTTCGAAGAGTCTGCAATAAGGAACGACGGCACTTATTTCGACGATCATGCCGTTCATAGACTTCTTGTCAAAAAGGGCGTTAAACGCAAAGGCGGCGAATGGTTTTCATGCACACTCAAGGAGCTCAAAGCAGCGGTTTTGTCACTTAAAACAGGGATAATCAGCGAAGAAGAACGAACCCAAAACTTCAAAATGAGGCCCGAGCAGGCAGAAGCAGTCAGGAGAGCTGCGCAATATTTCTCTTCATTCAAGAAAGAAAGAATGACACCACATTTTCTGTGGAACTGCAAAATGCGATTCGGCAAAACTTTTGCTACATATCAGCTAGCAAAAAAGATGGGCTGGAAAAAAGTCCTCGTCCTGACATTCAAACCAGCAGTAGAGAGTGCTTGGGAAGAAGACTTAATGAATCACGTTGACTTCAGAGGCTGGCAATTTATCTCCAGAAATTCTGAAATGAAAAACGGAAACTTGAAGAAAAAGCAGCCTTTTGTGTGCTTTGGTTCGTTCCAGGACTATCTGGGCAGAAATTCTGTAGGCGGAATAAAGGCAAAGAACGAGTGGGTTCATAAAACAAAATGGGACTGTGTCGTTTTCGATGAATACCATTATGGCGCATGGAGAGAATTGGCAAAAAATCTGTTTGATGAAGAAGCGGAGATTTTATATGAAGAAAAGGAATTTGACGAATTCGACAAACCGGATGAACAGGACAAAATTGACTACCTAGAAAGCATCATACCCATTAAAACCGGCGCGTATCTTTATCTGTCAGGCACGCCGTTCAGGGCACTCATTTCAGGCGAGTTTATAGAAGAGCAAATTTATCACTGGACATATTCTGACGAGCAAAGGGCAAAGGAGAATTGGAAGGGCAACGACAATCCTTACGAGGCCCTTCCGAGGCTCGTCATGCTGACATATCAGTTGCCAGACTCTGTTATGAATATTGCTAGCGGAGGAGAATTTGATACTTTTGATTTGAATGTCTTTTTCTCCGCCAAAGGAGAAGGGGAAAATGCCAAGTTTGTTTATGAGAACGAAGTACAAAAATGGCTAGATCTTATCCGTGACAATTATCCGTCTACAAGCATTGACAACCTCAAACTTGGAGCAAAAAAGCCGCCTTTGCCTTATTCTGACGCACGGTTGTTGAACATACTATCACACACTCTCTGGTTTTTACCTAGCGTCGCCTCTTGTCGTGCTATGAAAAACTTGTTAATACAAAAACAAAACAAATACTACCATGACTACAATATTGTTGTCGCTGCCGGACCTGAGGCCGGAATAGGCCTCGCTGCATTAAAACCGGTTCAAATGGCCATGGACGAGCCTCTGAAGAGTAAATCGATTACATTGTCCTGTGGAAAACTAACTACAGGCGTGACCATAAAGCCATGGACTGGCATATTCATGCTTAGAAATCTTGCCAGCCCCGAAACTTACTTCCAGGCCGCATTTAGAGTTCAATCTCCTTGGACAATAAAGAATCCTGATGGTAAGTCTCCCAACAGAGAAGAGATAGTCAAAAAAGAATGCTACATCTTTGATTTTGCACCCAATAGAGCATTGAAACAAATCGCAGATTATAGCTGCAAACTGAACATAGATGAAACAGACTCAGAAAAGAAAGTCAAAGAATTTATAGACTTTCTTCCGGTTCTTGCGTATGACGGCAGCACCATGAGACAAATCGACGCTTCTGGAATACTAGAAATGGCCATGAGCGGTACTACTGCGTCTTTGCTCGCAAGAAGATGGGAAAGCGCGCTACTCGTCAATGTTGACAACAACACGTTGAACAAAATACTGAACAATCCAAAAGCGTTGGAAGCACTGATGAGCATCGAGGGGTTCAGAAGCTTAAACAGCGACATCGAGATGATCATCAATAAATCCGAATCCGTGAAAAAGGCCAAGCAGAAACTCGCCAATGACGAAAAAATATCTCCAAAAGAAAAGAAGAGACTTTCAGAAGAAGAAAAGGAATACATGAGCAAGAGGAAGGAGATACAGAATAAACTAATCAAGTTTGCAACGAGGATACCAGTTTTCATGTACCTGACTGATTTCAGAGAAAGAACCCTGAAAGACGTAATCACGAAGATAGAGCCGTCATTGTTCAAGAAGGTGACAGGTCTAAGCGTGGGTGATTTCGAATTATTGGTTAGCTTGGGTGTGTTCAACAGCAATTTGATGAACGATGCCGTGTTCAAGTTTAAGAGGTATGAAGAGGCGAGTCTCAAGTATACTGGAATAGAAAGACACAAATTTGATCACGTAGGCGGGTATGACATTATCATCACGGCAGAAGAATTTAATCAGAGAAGTAGGCGAAAATAAACAATGTTGAGGGAGATTAAGATCGTGGAGGAGAACTAATGGTTGATTTACTTTCTATTGTCGCCAGTGATTTGTTCAAGATTCTTGTATCCACTGTAATCGGCGCTTTGATAGCTATTGTTGGTGTTTGGATAGGGATTCTTCATGAAAATAAACGATGGATTTTCAACACTTCTATCGAGATAAGGACAAAGAATATTTTGGAAGCGTATGATCAATTCCTAGTTGCATTTTTCAAGATAAACAAGGCTGCTAACATAGGCGAGGACAAAACAACATTCGATGAAAACATAAACGAGCCGCTCAACAACTATTTGATTGCAATCAATAAGATAGATATCTGGGTCTCAGAAGACGCTTCCAAAAAACTAAGAGAAAATTTGGGCTCTTTTAGAGCAATGACACATGAAATTTGGATCACTGACGGAAAGCCCTCGATTAAAGCGAAGGGTTGGAAAACCTTCAGTAATTCATTGGATAAAGTGAAAGCAATGGTGTCCCAGAGACTTAGATCGGAAGATCTGAGGAAATCCATTTTTTCTGTTGAGATCTGAATTATCTATTTGAGATTTTGAGCTCTTTTCCATTTTCCATCAAACTGAGAATTCAATTGTCTTTGAACTTCTGTAATTTTGTTTTTAGGCAATGCTATAAGAAAGCTTTCTTTATTGCCTACGTCTTTGAGACCATGACCAATCCAAATAAGATAGTTATCAGAAAGGACAAAACGATCGTGAAGCTCATAATTCTTGGCATATATTCTGAATTCAATGTTTTTGAACTCTTTCTTGAAATCACTTAATTCCCGTTTTAGTCTATCCTTGTTTTCATCGCTTCCAAATTGCCCGGTAAGAAATTTTATTTTTCTACCTTTAGGAAATTGTGCAAGTATTTGGAGGGTTCCACTGCCGAAATAGTTGTCCACAATTATTATCTCTCCTTCAAAAGAATTTAACAAAGAAGAGAACTCTTTGTTTCTATCAGTCCAGGGCTTCTTTCCGGATATGAAAACAACATCTTTTCCTGAACTGGGGGGTTGGCGTTTTTGTATCCACCCTTTTTTTGTTGGCCTTATGAGATCCTTAGAATCTTTAAGCATTTGGCTCCAATTTGAACAGGTACATCCGTATTCATCAAAGGTCTTTTCTTCTACTTCCTTTGTCTTTCTGTGTTGACGAAAAAAATCATTCTCCCACAAATATCTAATTGCTTCTTTTGGTCTTGTCATTCTTCATCATCTCCTCGCATTTATGCAAGTTATAATTTGGGATAAACCAGAGGCCATTGTCGTTCTTTACCACGCCTTTCAAGTGGCCAGAAAGGTATGTTCGTACATCTTTGTACTCAACACCAATTTCTTCTCCTATGGAATTGGATTTAATCCCTTCTGTGAAATTCTCCCGCAAACCCTTTATTGAAATTATCTTTCTTGCCAGGAGATACAACAACACTTTTTTGTTGTTAGGTAATTTATGAAATGTTTTATCGTACAAGATTGTTCCTTGTTTACTTACCCGTAGATACCCATTAACAGAATTGGCCAACGTTTCTAGGTTTGGACTCTTCTCTTCGTCTACTATTAATTTATCTAATGGATCTGTCATTCTTTCACCGGCAGTTCTTTTTCCAGTCTAGAGGCTTCCAACTCACCATCTTGTGTAAGAAAGAGTGTTCGTTGTCTTGGTTTGGAGTTGATCAATTTGGGTTCAGCATTCCTCAGAGAATGAAACGCCGCTTTGATGG
>JAHIRA010000125.1 GCA_018818905.1 Patescibacteria group bacterium
CTATTTTATTTCTGCTGAGCTTGTTGCTTGCAGCCTGCTCGGGAAACGACAACCTAAGCGGCAGTGCTCTTGAACAAAGCCAGGCCCTAATTGACAACAACATGGAACCAGTTAATCAAGATGAGTTTGAAGATTTAGTCTCTACCTATAAAAAAGCCACCTTGAAAACAAATCAAGGTGATATTATAGTGGAATTTTTTAGCGACACTTCTCCCAAAACAGTCAACAATTTTTTGAACCTGGCTCAGAAGGGCTTCTACAACGACACTAAATTTCACCGCATTATCAAAGATTTTATGATCCAGGGTGGCGATCCCCTCTCCAAAGATGACAACTGGTCCCTGCACGGCACTGGCGGGCCAGGTTATCAGTTTGACGATGAGCTTAATAACCGCAGCCTAATCCGCGGTAGCCTAGCTATGGCCAATTCTGGTCCCGATACCAACGGCTCACAATTCTTTCTGGTCACCGCCACTTCTGCACCTTGGCTAGATGGTAAGCATACTAGTTTTGGGCAGGTGGTTGAAGGGATTGAGGTGCTGGATAAGATTGAGAGTATGAAGACAAATGAGCAGGATCATCCGGTGGAGGATGCGGTGATTGAGGAGATAATTCTTATCGAGAAATAAAAATACCCTCGAAAGCACCGAGGTGTTCAAGAGCTTTGAACTATCCCAGCACTACTTGACTCAACACTACCAAGATGAAGATATATCTGGCATTGCCCCCCTGTCAAACTGCTATTACCGCCCGCTATGGCAATTAGACGTGCCGCGTAAATTTGAGCATTCATCGCTATCATATCGCCTTTTGAAGATAACTTTTTAAGTTCCTCAACAGTCTCATTAACAAAAAAAGACACCTTGCGTCAAGCTCAGAAACCAAAAATATCAAAAAATAAATGCTCAAAACAAAAACGCGTCTCTTGGTCATCTCCGGTTTCATTTTTGCCCTCGCTCTCTGCCTATTCTCCTTCTCTCCCCACTCACAAGCCACCGAAACCACCACCGTTTTAACTCTGGGGGACAGTATTACTCATGGTTACCCTTATATTGACACTAGCTACACCTATCCAGCTCAGCTTTCCGGCATGCTCGGTACTACTTCTAGCTACTACATCTACAATGTCTCCAATCACGGTGTGAGCGGCTACCGTGCTGATCAAGTTTTGGCTAGTCTGCAAAGTCAAGATTGGTTAGCCGAAAATCCCAGTTATGTTCTGTTGATGGTTGGCGGCAATGACCTGGCTCAAGAAATAAGCCCCGATCTTAGTAACATCAGTGCTGTCCTTGACCAAACCGTTAGTGAAGTACAACAAATTGTTGACTATGTGAAGGCGCATCAGAATGCTGACGGTTCAACACCAACTGTGATCCTGTCCGCCTACCCACCCAACAATCTTTATGGCCCAGGCGGATCCCTGGTGATTAACGAATATAATACTCGACTGGCAAACAATATCACCGGCCATGATCACTGGTTTACCACAAACTGGGATGATCTTTATGATTCAGAAACAGGTCAGGCCAAAACTTCTCTCATGACCAACGACGCTGCTCATCCTAACACTGACGGCTACGCAGTTATTGCTAACAACTGGTACGAAATTATGTACCCGCTTCTGCCAAACGACCCCGATGATCCCAACCCCAAGAATCCAGATGACCCTATCCCTCCGGTTGACCCCACCACTCCCCCATTATCAGACAACCTTGATCCAAAAATAATTACCACTTCCGGTCCCGGGGCCACAACAAGATTACAAGCCTATGAAAGACATGGCAACGCGGAAGGAAGTGAAATCACTAATCTTTTTCCAGATAGTTACACCGGAGGTGCTGGGATTGTGGCCATTGATGCCAACAACAACTACATAAAAGATCAATTTCTTGTTTTTGCCTTAGAAAACGGCGGACCTCAAGCTAGAGTTTTTGGCCTTCGAGACAATGGAGAAATGGTCTTTCAAGGTCAGATGTTTGTATTTGATGAAACTATCAGAGACGGTCTCAGTATGACCGTCGGCGACTTTGATCAAGATGGTTTTGAAGATGATGTCGCGGCCTGCTTGACCGGTGACAAAGCCCCAACGATCAAAGTCTACACCAACGCCATCGGAGTTGACAACTGGCAGAAGGTCTCAGAATTTACCGCTAATTTTGGAGCTGTGGGTTGCAATCTCGGCACATATCAGTATGGCGATCAAACTCCTCGGCTATTGGTCACCCCTCATCACGGACCGGCCGATCCCAAGGTTTATATTTATGAAACTGATGGAACTCTTGAAAGAAGCTTTACTGCCTACGGAGCCGGGGTAACAAATGGTCTCACAGCTTCGGGAATTCAAGACAGAATTTATACCACTCCCAACAACGGCACTTCTCACGTCATGGTTTTTGACGAGGCCGGCACCGCCAAGAATTTCTGGTGGGCTTATGACAACATGAACGTCAAAGGCGATTTCAAAAATGTAGCTGGCGATATTGACCTCGACGGAAAAGATGAAATTCTCATCTCCCCCATCGGCGCCAATGGTCCTCAAGTTCTCTCCTTTGAAGCTTCTGGCAAATGGCGCACCTGGCCCAACTTTTTTGCTTTTGGCGATCCTTCTTTGAGAAATGGGGTGGGTATTGCAGTGATTGAAAATTATCACGGGGAAAATTAATTTTCATTGTCAAATATAAATAAAAGGACACGCCAGCGGCGTGTCCCTACAAAGACGTCCCTGCTGGACGTCTTTTTATTTTTTCTTGAAATCCAAG
>JAHIRA010000126.1 GCA_018818905.1 Patescibacteria group bacterium
AGAATCTGTTTCAAAATCAGAAAACAATAATGTAAAGGGCTGTTTCTCGACACTTAGAACTATTTCTTGTTTGTCTTTCAAATCTTGGTCACAAGACAATATCAACTTCGATATTCCAGGAGTCAACCGCTTTGCCTCAAAAGAAATTGCCTCACCGCTACTATGTTTCTCCAGTTCTAATTCTCCCGTCCGATCCAAAGTGAATCCTTGGTCTATAAGAATTATTTTTTGCTGTTTTCCATTCTCCCCCACGCTTTTCATTAAAAATAGCGATATCAAAAGAAGTAATATCAGACCCAAGGCAAGATACACAAAAAAATAGCCTTTTGATGAGGTTTTTGGACGGTTTTCCATAGTCATTTCTTTCTTGGATTTTAGCATAAAATTGAGTAGAAGAACAGAAGAAGATCCGCTTTGAAACAATGTCGATGATATGGTAAGATGACGGAGAATTCATGCTCAATAAAATCAAGAAAACCATTTTCTATCTTATTTTCTGGACATCTCTGTCTGGCCTTTTTGCGTTATCACTCAATACTTTCCTAAAAAGCATCCCTATCAATACCGGTATAAACCCAAATTCAAAATTAGAATTAATACTTTGCTTTTCTCTAATTCTGATTCTAGTCGTCAGTAGAATAATACAAAAGAAATGGATACAAGAAAACAAATCTAGCCAACAAATCAGCAAATTGAACCATAAAGGAAAGACTCTACAAGTGATATTCTCGCTTCTTCTAATAGCCTGTATTTTTACCGCTATCAAGCTCCCGTATTTTGATTTACCTTTTTCTGGTGATTTTACGGTCAAATATGCTAGTCATACAGAGCCAGCACTTCACATGGCCCAAGAAAACAATTTTCTTCTCTACAAACAGCGGTACATGGCTGACCCAATTCTAAATCCAGACGGAACCAGGCCATACATCGCCAATCTACCCTTGGTTGAATGGGGACTTGCTCTTGGTTTCAAGGCTTTTCCTCAGATTCCTATAGAAATTGTCACGCGAGGCTTCATGCATTTACTGTGGCTTGCTATTTTGCTTGTTTCATTTTTCTTATTCAGAAGGTGGGTATCAACCAGCCAAAGTCTGCTCATTGTTGCCCTCTTGGCATTAAACCCAATCTCAATCTATGGCAGTTTCATCACTGTATATGATACTTTAACGCTCTTGTTTTTTCTTCTGATCCTCTTTTTCCTTTCCAAAGGAATTTTGAGAAACAAGGTTTCTTACTTTGTTTGGGCCGGATTATTGCTGGGAATTGGGACCCAATGCAAAATCAGTCTCGTTGTTTTCCTTTTTCCTTCGGCCATTTTACTGCTTTTTCTGAACAAAAAAAGTTTCAGATTTTTTGTTTTTAATCTTATTATTTTTTTCACAACCGGCTTGGGATCGTTTTATTTTATTGGGAAAACGGTTGCAAAAATGAACCATAATCTTGTCTCTAGCTTACTTATTATTGTTGCCGGATTGGTCATTGCTACTTTGTTATCAATACTCCTGTCAAAAACACAGCCAAAAATTCTAGGCCAACTTGCTAATGTGCCAAAATATGTGGTTGCTCTTTCTTCCACACTAATCCTGACAGGCGCATTAGTTATCGCTTTTGTGTTTGGCAAGGCTCATGTCCTTCACTTCTCACAAGAATTTTTGACTGATTCAAGCCTTATCTTTAATTTTGATTTCTATAATCATCTAATCTTCTTCCAGCTCAAAGATTATGCCACAGCTCTCATTTTTGTCTTAGCACCTTTCGGCTTTCTACTGGCTTTGTTAAGCAAAAAGAAGAGAATAGCCTCACTCGTCTTATCCCTCTCGCTTGGAGCAGGAATGTACCTCATCGTGGCTTCAAAGCCTATTTTCATTCATAACTATTACACTCAGGTAATTATGCTCGTGCTTGTCTTTTTGGCTAGCATAAGCATCGTCTTTATCACCTCAACAAGGAATCCTTACTTGAGAAATGGTCTGATAGCAATCTTTATTATCATAGCTTTCTTGTTCTCCTGCCC
>JAHIRA010000127.1 GCA_018818905.1 Patescibacteria group bacterium
ACAGGGTTGCTCAAAGAACACCCGGATTCACCGGAGCCGACCTCAAAAACCTTATGAACGAAGCCGCTATTTTGGCCGCAAGAGAAAATAAAAAAGAAATCTCTCTTACCGATTGTTTTCAGGCTATTGAAAAAGTTATGCTTGGACCGGAAAGAAAAAGCTTTGTCTTGTCTATGCACGAAAAGAAAATTACCGCCTATCATGAAGCCGGACACGCCTTGGTCGCTCACGCCTTGCCCAACACCGACCCTATCCAAAAAATTTCTATCATCTCCCGCGGTGAAGCTGCTGGTTACACTCTTAAGATTCCAGAAAAAGACAGACACTTCCGCTCCAAAGAAGAGTTCCTAGAAGAGCTCGCCGTCCTCTTGGCTGGTTATGCTGCAGAGAAAATCATTTTCGGCGAAAATAAGATTACCACCGGAGCCTCTTCTGACCTAAGAGAGGCTACTAGAATTGCTAGAAAGTTAGTTACCGAATATGGTATGAGCAAATCCCTCGGGCCCATGACCTTTGGACAAAAAGAAGAGTTAATTTTTCTAGGAAAAGAGATTGGCGAACAAAGAGACTACAGTGAAGAGGTGGCTGCCAAAATTGATCAAGAAGTTCTCACCTTCACCACCAACGCCTATCAGAAAGCGCTCCAAACATTAGAGAGCCAAAAAGAGAACCTAGAAAAACTCTCAGCAGAACTAACAGAAAAAGAAACTATTGAGAAAGAAGCCTTTGAAGCTCTTTTTGGTAAAAAGAAGGCCCTCCAGGAGTAATATCCACCATAAAAACAAAAGTTATCCCAAAGTTATCCACTTTTCCACAGGCTTTTCCACAGGTTATCTACTACTTCTCCTCAAAGACAGGCTTGTTGTTAGGTGTTATACTTTTTTTAGACTCCTTTATACACACTCTATACACACAAGCCTCACTTAATAACGTCTAAGATAAAATAAAAGCGATGGAAAATGATCAAATTTGGCAAGCTGTTCTTGGTGAACTTGAACTAACTATTAGCAAGGCCAACTTCACCACCTGGTTTAAGAGCACCTGCATTGTTGATAACGAGGATGGGGAATTTGTTATTGGTGTGCCAAATGGCTTCACCCAAGAGTGGCTTCAAAACAAATATCACAAGCAAATCTCAACTATCTTACAAAACATTACCGGTATCAGAGTTAAAAAAATAGACTATAAGCTTGGAGCAACCCAAAAGACGGCCGCAGAAAAAGAAGAGGGTCCTCTCCCCAAACAAGACGATTCTAAGAAGTTTTTTGAAAAAACCTCTCCTCAAAACACAGCCTCTGTTTCTATCTCACAAAGCACCAGTAATGAGCAAAACGATCTCAACCTCAACCCCAAATACAACTTCGAAAGCTTTGTTGTTGGCCCTTCAAACGAACTAGCTAGAGCCGCGGCTGCGGCCGTCGCGCAAACACCCGGCACCGTTTACAACCCGCTCTTTATTTATGGCGGAGTGGGCCTAGGAAAAACCCACCTCGTACAGGCCATTGGCAACAAAATTACCATCAAAAATCCAAACGCCAAAATTATCTATGTTACCTGCGAGAAGTTTACTGATGATTTTATTAACTTCATTAGAAACGAAAGAGGAAAAGCCGGCAACAGCTCCACCTTCAAGAGCAAGTATCGCTCCGCTGACATTCTTATCGTGGACGACATTCAGTTTTTGAGCGGCAAAGAGAGCACTCAAGACGAATTCTTTCACACCTTCAACACCCTTCATCAAAACAATAAACAAGTCCTCTTAACCTCTGATCGACCCCCCAAAGCTATTGCCACCCTCACTGATCGTCTAACCTCAAGGTTTGAAGGGGGCATGGTGGCCGACATAAGTCTTCCTGATCAAGAAACTAGAAAAGCCATCCTAGAAAACAAGTGTCGAGAAAGAGGAGTTAAAATCCCACACGAAGTCCTGGCTTACATTGCCGAGAATATTCAAAACAATATCAGAGAACTTGAAGGCGCCCTTAGTCGACTTATTGCCCACTGTCAGCTCAACAACACTCCTCCCTCAGAAGAACTAGCCAAATCCATCCTTACCAACATCAATTCCAGCCCCAAATCCAAAGCTATTACCCCCAAAAGAATTGTTGATATAGTTTCTGTTTTTTATGATGTCAATCAAGAACAGCTTATTGCCAAAAACCGCAAAAAAGAAATCGCTTGGCCCAGACAAATCGCTATGTTCCTTATGAGAGAAGAGTCAAAAACCAGCTACCCTTCCATTGGTCAAGAACTTGGCGGAAGAGACCACACCACCGCCATGCACGCATACGAAAAAGTCTCTAGATCCATAGAGAATGACGACAACCTAAGACAAGAAATTGATCTTATTAGACAAAAAATTTACACCTCCCTCGAGCAAGAGGTGTAAAAGCTGTTAGTAACTCAGCCATCACACCTTGATAACCCCTGGATAACCTCTATCTTTTCCACAGATTCAAATCTCTTTAAAATAAGTTATCCAGAGCGTCATTAAATTCTTCAGATCTTATCAAGAACTACTCCACAGTTTATAAGAACCCTTTCTTTGCTCTCCAAAGACAAAAAGTACCTTTTTAGACCCCTTGTCCACCTCCTTATTACTACTATTATTTATATATAAGATAATATAGGACCCCTGTTAACAAGAAAAGATTGATGAAAATAATCTGCACTAAAGAAAACCTACACAAGGGATTGTTTGTAGCTTCAAAGAGCGTTGACCAAAAAGGAAGCTTACCAATTCTTTCCACTGTTTTACTAGAAGCTAAAAATGGCTTAGTAAAACTCTCTTCTACTAATCTTGAAACAGGAATAGTTTGTTTTTTTGGTGGCATAATAAAAGAAGAAGGTCGCTTTGCTGTGCCAGCTAAAATTTTTAGCGATTATATTGCAAATCTTCCAACAGAAAAAGTTGAAATACTTGGTAAAAATGATCTTCTAACTATTTCTTCTGGGAGTTTTAAAGCTGAAATCAAAACCCTTCCTTCTGACGAGTTTCCTCTGATGCCTAAAGTGAAGAGTGAGGCAGTATTTAGTTTAAGTGGAGCCGTTTTTAAGAAGGTTTTAGCAAAGATAATTTTTGCTGCCACGCCTGATGATTCCAGACCTGAGATTTCAGGAGTTTGTCTTGATGTTAAAGGAGATGAGATTAAGGGCGTTGCTACTGATGGGTATCGGTTAGCGGAGGGTATTTTAGAAACAACACAAAAAGCAAGCA
>JAHIRA010000128.1 GCA_018818905.1 Patescibacteria group bacterium
AGATATCGAGGCTTGTGCCCAACAGCCAAGTTCCGAAAAAGGTTTTAGCCGAGGCTTTCAACCACCTTTATCGTTTCATGGCTGGTTGGGGGATGCTTACCAAGCGTACACACTGGTGGATGACAGTCGAAAGTCGATTGGTCCAGCAGTACATCAAAATGGGCTTTGAGGTGGAAATTGTAACGAAAGGGCAGTTTTTCGAGGAGGGAGACGAATGTGTCGTGGCAATGCTGGACTTGATTGCGACCAAGGCAAACTTGCAGAAAAAGTCGCCAGAAAATCACTATTTCTTCTTCGAAAATGGTCATTCCTGAAATGGTTTCTGAACGTTGCAGGACACAAGGAGGATGATTCGATAATCTTACGGGAACAAGTATTTACTTGTTCCCCTTTTTTATTTATAATGGGTGTGATATGTTTATTCAAATAGCATTATTATTGATTGTCACGTTCGTCAATTTTGCATTGGCAATATTTGTTATTGCCAAAAACAAGAAAAGCCGTGCGAACCTTTATTATGGTTACTTTGTTTTTTCAGTTTCTTTGTGGGCTTTGACAAATGCCTGGTTCCAGAACACTGAGTCTTTGGAGATGGCATATGTTATGGCTATATTTAGTTATATAGCTGCTGTGTTTATTGCGAGTAGCCTACTGATTTTTTCTTTTGTTTTTTCTGGTGAAAACTCTCCACTTTTTCTTAAATATAAAAAGTATAGACTCTTTATATTCGTCACTGCCGCACTTATTACAATCTTTACTTCTATTCCTCATCTAGTATTGAAAAAAATTGAATATTATGAGGGAATAAAGAGATTGGTAACCACTCCTGGATTGTATGTGTATGCGGCAATTCTAATTTTCTTCTTCATTTGGTCGTTGGTTAATCTTTTTAACGTCTACAAAGATTCCAAAGGAATAAAGAAACAGCAGCTCAAGGTAATGTTTGTGGGGTTGCTTCTGTCCATTCTTTTTGGTCTTTTCTTTAACCTGATTTTACCGCTTTTTGGATCATACCATTTTGTTTGGCTTGGGCCAGACTTTGCTATTATTATGGTTATAGCTTTTGGCTTTGCCATCGTCAAATACCGCCTCTTCGACGTCCAAATCCAACTCCAAAAATTCTTCAACTACATCCTCCCTTTCTTCATTCTTATCCCTCTAGCTCTCATAGCTGGATACTATTTTCACGCTCAACTCCACAAAAATCCATACATAATCGGGCCAATTATCCTGGTTGTCAGCTGCCTTCTCTACAAATTTCTCTACAAACGTATCAAAAAAGCCTCTCTGGGACACTTTATCTTTCGCTCAACTTATCTCTATCAGCAAGCTATCAGAAACCTAGCCAGAGATGCTTCCACGATTCTTGATATTGATAAGCTAGCAGACAGAATTGTCCGTGTTCTTCGTGATAAAGTAAAAATAGATAAGGTCATCATTGTTACAAACGTTACCGGCGCCAAAACTTTTTCAGTCCTACGCTGGTGCTGTGATCTCAAAAGAGAGAATGAGGATAATTTTAGGACTCTGCCCGTCGACCTTCTGGAAAATTTTTCTATTACCAACGAACCTCTTATTAGAGAAGAACTGGAGCTAGAAATAGAAAACTCAGAGGGGAAGACCAAAGAAACGCTCAAAGCTCATATTGACTCTCTCAAAAAACTTGATGCTCAGGTTGCCTTGCCACTGCTTCTCCAGGAATCCCTGGTGGGAATCATTTTCCTTGGTCCCAAAGAAAAAAGAAAGGCCTACACAGAAGAAGACGTGGAAGCTCTCATGAATCTAGCCCAAGAGTTAGCCATTGCTATTGCCAACTCAACTCTTCATCAAACCAAAGCCAAGCAAGCTCAACTCTTCAAGACGGAAGTCGCCAAGCAAACCAAAGAAATAAAAAAGCTCTATGAAATGAAGTCAAACTTTTTAACGGTGGCTTCTCACCAACTTAGAACCCCGACTAGTATCATCAGAGGTATGTTGTCGATGATGGCGGAAGGAGGAATGCCCAAAGAAAAACAAGCGGAATCAATTGATGCCGCCTTCAAGTCCTCAAGCAATCTTGAGCGGGTGATTGAAGACATTCTTACCGCGGCCGAAATTGACTCAGCTAGCTTTGACTTCACCCCCGAACCGGTTGATATTATTCCAATTGCCAATAAGGTCTTGGAGGATCTTCTGCTCAAGGCAGAAAAGCACGAAATCAAACTCGAACTCAGAAAGCCTCAAATGCGTCAAGCTCTTGCTATGACTAGTCCCACCAAAATAGAGCAAGTATTTGCCAACTTGACCGATAATGCGTTAAACTATACCCCAAAGGGGGAAGTGATTCTCAGTGTCTCCAAAGAAAAGTATCGCTCCAAAGAATACTTGGCTTTTAGTTGTCAGGACACTGGAGTGGGTATGACCAAACAAGATATCAAGAAAATTGGCGAGAAATTTTTTAGAAGCAAGAATGTCTTCTCGGTCCATCCCAACGGGACGGGTCTGGGTATCTACATTGTCAAAAGCATTATTGCTTCAAGTCAGGGGCATTTGGTGATCATCAGCAAAGGACTTGGCAAGGGGAGCACCTTCAAAGTCTTGCTGCCGATTGCCACTAGCAAAGATGAAGAAGACGCTAGCAAAAGAAAAGAAGCTGAGAAAGAAGCATGGGCCAAAGAAAGGGCCGCCAAAGAAAGAAAAAAATAACTTCAAATATATGGCAACATCAAAACAGAAGAACAAAAGAATTCTCCTCGTTGAAGATCACCCGGACATCGTGGCTATGTATAAGGTCATTTTTGAGATCAAAGTAAAAGCTGAGTTGAGTGTGGCCGAAGACAAGGAGTCAGGTCTCAAGATGCTCAAAGACAAGAAGCCCGATCTGCTACTTTTGGATATTGTCATTCCGGAAAAGAAAACACACGGTCTTCAACCTACAGCCAGGCATGGCTTTGAATTGCTAAAAGAACTTCGCCAAGACAAAGACGGCAAAGATATTCCTGTCATTGTCCTTACCAATCTGGAGAGCACGCGAGACAGAAGAGAAGCTCAAGATTACGGGGCCGTTGACTATATTGTCAAATCTAGAACTCTTCCCAATGAGGTTGCCGACAGAGTTAATGAAGCTTTGGAGAAAGAATAATTTTTGGCCCGGTTAAAACAAAAAACATGAAGAAGAAAAACCTGATTATTTTATTATTTGTCTTATTTGGCTTTTTGTTTGTGCTTGGTTGTGGAGCGTTTGCTTTGGGCTATTGGTTTCTAGTGGTTAGAGTAGAAACCAATCATCTTGAAGAAATTCAGGAAGAAGAAGTTCAAGAAGAAGTTACCACACAAGATCAGCAACTAGAAGCTGTCTCAGAAAGTTTAGAAAGTTATCAAGACAAAGTCCTGAACGTCTCTTTTGATTATCCTACAGACTGGGGTAAGACTTCTTCAGAACTGGCAGAATCAGCTAGCCCGACTTTTCATATGGATATTGGAACCAGTGACATAAACAATTTTGAAAGCAAATACGGAGTTACTTTTGAAGAATTTAGAGATTATGACGAAGACAAGAAAGTTGAGTTTCTAAGAGAGAAAGACTTGGAAACCTCAATCAATAAAAACTATATTCTAAGATTTGGCAAAAATAAAGATTTACAGATTGGGGGCATGAACAAAGACTTTGGTCTGTGGGAAGAGTATAATCGTCGAGTCCTTTATTTTGGCGAACTAACTATTGATCAGAGCTCTTGTGATCAGGATAACATTGGCAAATTTCTAAATGCGGCTGGATTAGATATTTATAAAGAAGGGCATTGTCAGATTATAGAAAATGATCTCGGGCCGGCCATCAAGCTTTCCGGTGCGGCCACAAGATCAGAAGCGGGCACTGTTCCTTCTCAAGAAGAAGCTCGCGTGGTCTATCTGCAAAATAACCCCAAGAGTAAAACAGTCGACAGCATTTACTTTGACTATCTGGTGGCTGGTTATCCAAAAAATCAAGAACAGAAGATTCTTGCAGTTACCGGTGAGCATGGGCCGAGTTCTGAAAAAAGACTCGATTACAACTGGCAGTGTGTCATGGGAGGCGGCGGACTTGGTCAAGCTGACTATAAAGAGTTTCACAGCCAAGAAGTTAACGTGTCGTTTCTCAAAGAAGCAAGAGATTATCTGCGATCCCAAATTCAAAAAGAAGTTCCAGATCTCCCCAAAGATCGTCTTAATTTAATCCTAGATACGGCCGAGAAGCATCTGGAGAAATTTCAAGGCAAGACTTTCACCAATCGAGCGGGAAACAACGAAGACAACACTAGCGTCAGATTCTTTAATGATATGAATTTGACGGCCAAAGATGTCGTCACTTCCTGGGATGACATCTTCAAGCTATCACAAGAAAAAGAAATAACTTTCCCTGATCTGCAGTATTTGATGTGTCAGGTGGGCTACGCCGGTGTTTTAGAGGCAGCAATGGATGATATTGAGAAGAATAAGATGAAGATAGAAGAAATCGATAAAGTGGTTGAGAGTGTCAAAAAGTAGGGCCATAAGGTTTTGAAGTCTGCAATGGAGCTCCAGCCAGAAGGCCTGGAGCCAGCAGCAGCAACAGGTACTGTTATTTATTATTGAAATTTTATTATGAAAAAAATTCTCATGGTTGTCGCCTCCAAGAATTTTCAAGATTTTGAGTATGGAGTGCCAAAGAAAATATTTGAAGAAGCCGGTTACGAAGTA
>JAHIRA010000129.1 GCA_018818905.1 Patescibacteria group bacterium
CTGTCTTCTTTTTTGTTGTAAATTTGCTTATACTATACTTGGCCAAAATAGTTGGTCTTGGTCTTCTAGGTCCGGTTCTGAAAGTAGATACCATTTACAGCTTAATTTTTGCCTCGCTTGTTAATGTTGCTCTTGTCTTTATCATCCTTCCGGTTTTTAGCATTATTAACGAAATTTTCAAAAAGAAATCAGCCGAACGTGGCCTAAGTTTCTAGTTATGAAGAATCATTTTCATCCAGATCCTTTTGAATTTCAAAGTCGAAAAAACGTTATCAAGGGAAGCGATGTAGAGAGGGACTATGGCAGAGAATGGGAAGAAACCTTAGTAGACGCTGGAGCCTCGGAGCCAAGAAAAATTCGACCGCTTTTCAATATGAAAAAACTCAAGTGGTTGACAGTGGTGGTTCTTGTTTTTCTTGGAATGCTGTTGACCAGATTGGTTGATTTGCAAGTAGTTCATGGAGAAGAATTTCAAAAGAAGTCCTACGAAAATAGATATCGTGAACATGTTCTGAGACCTCCTCGTGGCGTAATTTATGATAGCAAGAGAAATTTGTTGGTTAGAAATGTGCCACGGTTTGATGTGGCGGTTATTCCCGCTGATTTTCCCAAGATTGGAGAAACAGAAAAGCTACAACAGATAGCCCAGATTTTGGAAGCCGAGATAGAACACTCTCAAGATGAATTCATGGAGCAGGTTACTAGAATTGATTATGGTTCCTATCGCCCAGTCGAGATAAGAGAGAATATTACTCGTGAGCAAGCTCTTATTCTAGAATCAAAGCAGCTTGAACTTCCAGGGATTGAAATCCAAAAAACACCCATTAGAAAGTATTTGTTTGGTGAGGACTTCTCTCATATTTTGGGTTATATTGGTAGAATTAGTGAAATAGAAGTTGATGAGAAAGAAAAAAGAAAAGAAGAATATCTCAGAAATGACATGGTCGGAAAGTCTGGTCTTGAAATAAGCTACGAAGATGTTTTGCGAGGAAAATACGGCAAGCAACAGGTTGAGGTTAATTCTTGGGGGAAGATCAAAAAAGTCCTGGCAACCAAAGAGCCTCATCCTGGAGACGATATTATTCTCTCCATTGATATAGATTTTCAGAAGTATGTTAGAGAGAAGCTTCAAGAGGGGGCGTTCCGCGCGGGTTCAAAAAAAGCTTCTGCTGTTGCCATAGATCCTCAAACCGGCGATATATTGGCTTTTGTCAGTATTCCATCATTTGACAACAATCTTTTCACAGAAGGTATTTCCTCCGAAGATTACAAGAAGTTACTGGAAGATGAAGATAAGCCACTTATCAATCGTCCCATTGCTGGTGTTTATCCTCCAGGATCCATTATGAAGCCTGTGGTGGCCCTGGGAGCACTTCAAGAGGGAATTGTTAATGATCAGACCACCATTGTTGATCGGGGCAAAATTGAGATTGCTAGCAAATATGATCCAGACACTATTTACAAATTTGTCAGTTGGAATCTGTCTGGTCTTGGTCCCATGAATCTTTATAGTGCTATCGCCAAATCGTCTGATATATATTTTTATTATCTTGGGGGTGGTTTTGAGGATTTTGAGGGCTTGGGGGCCGAACGTCTCTATGATTATTATGAGAGATTTCTTCTGGGGACAAAAACTGGCATAGACCTTCCATCAGAGTCTCCAGGATTAATCCCTACTCCAGAATGGAAGCAAAAAGTCAAAAACGAAACCTGGAACCTGGGAGATAGCTATCACTTGGCTATTGGCCAGGGGGATCTCCTAATTACTCCCTTGCAAGCTGCCGTTTTTACAGCCACAGTGGCCAATGGTGGGACAGTTTATAAGCCCAGAATTGTTAAAAAAACGTATAATTATCAAGCCAACGAAATTAGAGAATTCCAGCCCCAGGTTCTAAAAGATAATTTCGTCGATGATTATAATTATGATATGGTCCAGAAAGCTATGAGAGAAACAATTCTAACTGGTTCCGGCAAATCACTCAATACCCTCCCGGTTGAAATTGCCGGAAAAACCGGCACAGCTCAGTTTGCCAATAACACCAAGACGCACGCCTGGTTTACAGCCTTTGCACCATACGATAATCCAGAAATTGCTCTGGTAGTGTTGGTTGAAGGTGGAGGAGAAGGTCAAGAAGTGGCCGTCCCAATTGCCGGTGAGATTCTAAAATGGTATTTTGAAGAAAAGGAAAATAACAATAATGATGAAGAGCATCACGAAGGTTGAAAAGGCCCTCAAGGATTTTAAGGCTGGTAAGATGCTTGTGGTTACCGACAATGAAGACAGAGAGAATGAAGGTGATCTTATTTTGTCAGCAAGCAAAACCACGCCAGAAAAAATCAATTTTATGACCAAATATGGTCGTGGTTTAATTTGTGTTGCGCTTGAGCCCAAGATATGCGAAAGACTGTTGTTTAACGTTATGGTTAAAAACAATACAGAGAGATATCGAACAGCTTTTTTGGAGAGTGTGGACATACGAAAGGGGACAAGCACCGGAATCTCTGCTTTTGATAGAGCGACTACTATTAAGGCTTTGCTCAATTCTAAAGCTAAAAAAGAAGACTTTGTCTCACCTGGTCATGTTTTTCCGCTTCGAGCCAGACCAGGCGGTGTTCTTGCTAGATCGGGCCACACCGAAGCTGCCGTAGACCTAGCTCTTCTTTCAGGTCAGGAAGGTGCTGGCGTAATTTGTGAGATATTGCAAGAAGATGGTCACATGGCGCGCGGCAAAACTCTCAAAGAATTTTGTCACAAGCATCGTCTTGGAAAAATAAGTATCCAAGATCTTATTAAATACCGTTGCTCACAAGAAGAAATAGTCAAGAAAACTGCAGATGCCACACTACCGACTAAATTTGGCAAATTCAAAGTGACAATTTACAAAGCCATTTACAATCGGGGCGAGACTCTGCTGGCCTTAACCCTGGGTTTAATCAAAGGCAAAGTCAATGTTCTGACTAGAATTCATTCTGAATGTCTCACGGGGGACACCCTTTTTTCTGACAGGTGTGATTGTGGAAAACAGCTTGAATTGTCTTTCAAGAAAATTTCAGAGAAAGGGGCGGGCGTGATTATCTACCTCAGACAAGAGGGCCGTGGTATTGGTCTTGAAGAAAAAATCAAGGCCTATGCTCTTCAAGACAAAGGCCTTGATACTGTCGAAGCCAACAATGAGCTGGGCTATCCGGCTGATATTAGGGAGTATAGTTTGGCAGCGCAAGTTTTGAAACAAATGAATATTGACAAAATCCAACTTTTGACCAATAATCCAGATAAGATCAGTGAACTTGAAGAGCTTGGTGTCAAAATCAGTAAGAGAATCCCCTTAATTACCAAGCCCAAGAAAGAAAACCTAAAATATCTCAGGACCAAGCGAGATAAACTTGGTCATTTGATTGAAAACTTATGATTATCAAAGGTGTAGATATCGCCAATAGAATTCTAGAAGATTGTCGGCAGAAATTGCAGAGCATAAAGGGCGAGAGAAGGCCTCATCTGGCGGTTATTTTGGTTGGCCACAACAAAGCCTCACGCAATTTTGTTCAGAAAAAAGAAGAGCAAGCTCAGAAACTGGGCCTTGACTTCAGTCTTTTTGATTTTCCAGAGAATATAACCCAAGAAGAACTTGTTAGAAATCTTGAAGAGATTCAAGGCAAAGATGAAATAACTTGCGTGATACTACAATTACCGTTACCACAGCAGATCAATACTCCCGAAATTATAGAAAGAATAGATCCAAGGAAAGATGTTGATTGTTTAACTAGTACAAATTTGTGCAAATCTCAAAATGGTCAAATTGATATTCATCCGCCAACCCCAGCTGCCATCCTAGAAATTATCAAAGAGTATCAGATCCTCCTTGATGGAAAGCATGTCGTTGTGATTGGTAAAGGTCGCTTGGTCGGCAAACCCTTGGTGACAGAGTTAATGAAAACCAAGGCTACGCTAAGCGTTTGTGACAAAAGCACACCAGATCTTGAAAACTTTACAAAGTCAGCTGATATAATTATTAGTGGAGCCGGCGCACCCCATCTTCTAACGCAAGATATGGTCAAAGAGGGTGTGGTTATAATAGACGCTGGCACATCCTACAAAAAGGGGGTTTTGTGTGGTGATACAGATTGCCATGAAATTCAAAATAAGGCTTCACTTGTAACTCCTGTTCCTGGAGGGGTGGGGCCAGTCACAGTTGCCAAGCTTTTTGAAAATTGTCTCAAGCTTTCATGTGGATAAGCACTTCTCTTGACATTGTGTGGTTTTTGATGTATGTTCAGAGTTATGAAAAAATCTAAGTAAATATATGGTTCAAGATTTCATTACTCCAGAAGGCCTAGAAAGGCTCAAAGAAGAACTCGAGTATCTCGAGACTCATCGTCGCAAACAAGTTGCCTCAAGAATCAAGAAAGCCCTCGAACAAGGGGACCTTTCTGAAAACGCGGAATACGCAGAGGCCAAAGACGAACAAGCCTTTGTTGAAGGTAGAATTCTGGAGATAAAAGCAAAAGTAAAAAATGTCAAGATCATCGAAAAGAAAAAAAGTGGTCAAGACTCAGAAGTGACTGTTGGTTCAACTATCTTGGTTGACGGTTCTATGGGCAAAAAAGAACTTATGATTGTGGGCTCAAGTGAATCCGATCCCATGAACGGAAAAATTTCTAACGAGTCACCCATTGGTAAGGCTTTTCTAGGAAAAGCTCAAGGAGACAAGGTAGAAGTCGATGCTCCCGGTGGTAAACAAGAATTCAAAATTCTCAAACTCAAATAGCCACGCAAAAAGCAACTTTGACAAAGAGTTGTTTTTTGATACATTAATACATGAATACAGAGTCCTTTTCTATGAAGGTGGGGACAAAAGGAGGTGTAACTTAGTTAGCGATAATGTTGTTTTCGGAAATCGAGAGAAGTTAACTAGTAAACAAAGAAGTGTAAGAAGGAGACTTATGATGACAAGAGAAGGGTGTGAGGTTTGTCAGAACGCTCAGGGCTGCAGTGACAGTTGGAAGAGTAATGCGTGGAGAGATTGTCGGCAATATGCGGTCACAACCAATCCACAAGAGATCCGTTCTAACGAGCAAGCAATCAGAGAGGGCAAAAAAAATAGGCGAAATCCAACAGAGCCAGAGCATGTAAGGTAGAGACCTTCACGTTACACTTCAGTGATCTAAATTAGGCAGAATTTTCCTCAGTTTTAAAACGCCAAAACTGAGATTTTTTATTTTGACTATTTTGTAAAAAATAAGTACAATAAAGCCAAGTCTCAAAGAGGCGAGGTTTGTAATTAATAGAAAAAGATGCCAGAAAAAGCTGAATTTTTGAAGAATAGAAAAGAGAAACTGGAAAAACTTAAAGACAAGAAGATTAACCCTTTTCCCTCAATCTCCAAGCGCGACACTTCTTGCCTAACTGCTGCCAAAAAGTTTGATAATCTGAAAGACAAAACTATAGTTCTAGCTGGAAGGGTTAAACTTCTGAGACTACATGGTGGATCTTGTTTTATCAATCTTTATGATGGTTCAGGTGTATTTCAGCTTTTTGTTTCCAAAAAAGAAGTTGGGCCAGAGAAATACCAAGAGCTCAAACTCTATGATGTGGGAGATATTTTGGAAGCTTCCGGCACTCTCTTTAAGACCAAAAAAGGGGAGAAAACCCTTATGGTTGACAGCTTTGCCCTTTTGACCAAATCACTTAGACCTCTTCCGGAAAAATGGCATGGTCTCA
>JAHIRA010000130.1 GCA_018818905.1 Patescibacteria group bacterium
AACACTGCTTTTGATAGCGGAAAGAAGCTTGGTGAGAACAGGCGACAAACTGTTTTCCATTGGTCAAAAAGTAGGAGAAGTCTAAAATTTCTTTTCCCGCGAAAACAAAAACCAAAATTGCTCATTGAAAAAGGAGAAAAAAATGAAGGGTCAAAAAGATCTTCCCATGCTCTGCCAGAGCTTGAAAGACCTACTTTCGAAAATGGGTCTGGGATATGGAAACTCAGAAGGTTTTTCTATGAGAGTTAGTCCTGATCCATTTACTTTAACTGGTCAAGAATTTTCAACATTGGAAAGAAGAGGACCGCTCTACTGGGAATGGCTCCGAGGAGTCAATAAAGTTTATCAAGAGGGGCTGACAAACCCCCAGCTCAAGTGGCTTTCCACAATGTTTGAGAAGGGATTATCTCCAGCAATGATAGCGGTTCAAAGGTCAGTTTTGGGTAGCACTCCTAGACTGCTCCGGTGTGATCAGTCATCAATCACCGCTACCTGTGAGGTTCAAGTACCAATGTCCCTGGGTGCCTGGGGTTTCTGCCAAGGGATTATCCTGGCCTATCCAGAAGTTTTTTCAAACCATTGTTTTGGAAATCCGGTAGGAGATCTGATTCAGGGATTTCTTCAGGCCATGCGTCTTTCTTCCGGCAAAGAAAATCCAGTAATCTTTATTCCCCAGTCACCTAAAAAACAGTACCAGAAAGCAGAGGATTTCTTCATTAGGAAAGTAGCAGAACAAGGCGGCAAAATCATCTGTGCGCCTCTGGAAATCCTCCAAGACCAAGAAAGAGCTCGAGAGATAGACCTAATTTATCCTTCGAGCCGCCACCGCTGTGATGAAAAAGCAGCAGAGTTGATGCTGGCTTTAATGGAGAAAGGAGTAACTCTGGAGCCACCTCCTAATCTTCTCTTTGATCAGAAGATTGCCATTATTCTGCCCTTTCTTCCAGAATCACGTGATTTCTTCTCTGATGAAGTGAGAGCCCTTTTTCCAGAGGCGCGTTTAGTGGGAAAAAGAGATCTTGAATTGGCAGATCTCCCCGCCTCCAAAAGAAAAGAATACATCCTCAAGTATGCTGGCCTTGATCCCAGGCAGAAATCCGGCGGAGTAGCGGTGTTTCGATTTGACGGAAGCCGAAAGGAGGCAAAACGGTTACTTGAGAGGGCTGTTCAGGCAACAATGCGGGATGACTATTGGATTCTCCAGAAACTGGTTCGCGAGAAACGCACCATTCGCTTCTGGGATGAAGAAAAAGACCAAATTAAAGAACAGCCGATGTATTATCGTTTCAACCCTTTCTATCTTCGAGAGGAGAACGACGAAATTCGTCTTTTTGGATCAGTGGTATGTACTTCCACATTCTGGAAAGTTGGCGGCCGTTATGATTCCGTTATTCAGGAGGTAAGGATTGGGGATTCTTAAATTTCCTCAAATGAGATTGATAAGGCCCTTAACCAAAAGCAGGGTGGGAGAGATGAATAGCTACGAATTGATACTTGCTTATTCATCCCTCTTTAACCCTGCTTTTTCTTTATATAAGATTTTCTTCTAGAGCACAAGAAGGGGAGGTTTCCCCAAAGATAAAAAGAAAAAAATTTGTTATACTTATAGATATGAAGGATATTATCAATCAAATCCACCAAAAACTAAAAACTAAGGCCAAGCCGCTTTCTCCCAAAAATTTAGAGAAAGCCCGTCAGTTTATGGGTCCGGAATTTCAAAGTTATGGGATTAATATGGCAGAGGTTTATAAAATAATTAAAAAAATCTATCTGGAACACGAAAACAGTCTTGATTTGAGCAAGGCTTACCAGATCAGTGAAGAGCTGATTAAATCTCCTATCTTTGATGAAAAAACAGCCGCTTTTTCTTTTATCGCCCACTTTCAAAAGGATTTTAATGAAGATACTCTTAGGATATTTAGAAAATGGTTTGAAAAATATGTGAACAACTGGGGAACTTGCGACAGCTTTTGTTTAAAAGTGATTGGGCCCTTTTTAAAAGATAATCCCGAATTAGTTCCCAAACTTGAAGATTGGTCAAAATCAAAAAATCTTTGGGTTAAAAGAGCATCTTTGGTCGGTGTTCTGAAAATCTCAAGATATCTCAAGCCAAATTATATTCTGAAAAGAGCCGAACCGTTTATGGAAACAAAAGAACCCTTTCTCCAAAAAGCGGTAGGCTGGCTTTTAAAAGAATCCTCCAAATGGCACAAAAAAGAAGTGGTGGATTTTCTTTTAAAATGGAAGAAAAAAACTTCGCGTTTAGTATTGCGTTATGCCACAGAGAAAGTGGATCAGAAAACAAGAGAAAAAGTGTTGAAAAGATAATTTAGTTTTTATTTCTTTAGCCAAATTGTAGCAAGGACCTTCAGGTCCGTCAGTCAATAAAATCAAGCATACGGATCTAAAGATCCTTGCTACGGAAGTTTCAAAGAATTAGTAGAAATAAAAAAAGAGGGCCGACTAATAGATAGCCAGCCCAAAGGACAGAAAGAAGAAAGAAAGAATCAAGCGTCGGCCTATTACTTGGCTTTTCCGGTAAGCTCGTCTATTTCCATCTGGACAAACCCAAGTCTTTTCATTTCTTGTGGGCGGAACTTTTTTTCCCGGATAGCCTTTTGCAAAGCTCTTCTTCCCCCCGGTTGGTTTATCAGAGCCCGAGCGATGTTTTCCCTTAGATTGGGTTCATGATCGAGTGCGTTTCTTCTCGCAGTAGTGAGAAGTGCTGCAATGACTTCGGTTCTCACATTCTCAGGGAAGTGAATTTTGCTCAGCAAAAGTGCAGCAATGGTCTTCACTTGCTCATCTCTGATAGTCCCAATGTGTTGTGTGATACTCTTGTGGTATCTTCCAGCCAGCATGCTGATATAAATTCTGTGAGCCGATAACAG
>JAHIRA010000131.1 GCA_018818905.1 Patescibacteria group bacterium
AACAAGGCGGTATTGTTATTTTTGATCCAGAAATAGATGAAGTTTTGATAAGCAGAGCCGAAAAGAAAATTGATTTTGATCATATTAAAGCCAAGGCTGAAGCTGCTGGCGATAAGGCAGGGGTGGCTGGTATTGAGGCGGAATATAGGACAGAAATGACTCTGAAAGAGAATGAAAACAATGCCCTCAAAAAAGATCTTAAAAATCTTGCAGTTGAAGTTAAAGCTTTGCAAGATGAGGTGGACGCAAAGGGCAGAGAAATAAATGAAGCTAATCATGCTTTGAATCCAAGCGCTGACAAGATTGGTTTTTTTGGTAGAGTGAAAAGATTGTTTAATCCAAAGCACGCAGAATTAAAGAATCTCAATCAAGAATCTATTCAAATGTTGACAGAGCTTTCAAAGAAAAGGCAAAAAGCCGATGGTCTTTTCTTAAGATATGCCGAAAATATGGCGACAATTAAATATCTAGAAATGAGTTTGCCTGGTGTGAAACAGCAAGATTTTAGAGAGCAACTGCTTGCCAGTAAAGGGATTTATGACAGCTTGTCCTAAAAGATGTAAAGGATTCTGAATAGATACAAATAAAAAAGGGCGCTTTTCCAAGTGGAAAAACGCCCATGCTCAATCAGTTGTTCTTTGCACCCTGTTAATAAAAACAGTTGTTTCTTGTGGTATTCTCAGTTTTCTGACCTGGATTCCCGGTCCACATATCACGAGAACTCCATCAGTGGGGATTCGGTCAATGCGGAAGCGGAATTCCTGGTATCTAGCGTCAGGATCAGAGTTCAGGTAACCCAGGCTACCAATGATCTCCAGACCCACTGACGCCATGTGGCAGTCTTTGCTAAGTCCCGAGGCCCAAAACAGAGCTCTGTCGCCAAAATCAACTGAGCCTTGACTGGACTTGATTAGGATGCCCCCATCTTTTGGAAGCCACTCAATCTGGGCGGTTCTCCAAAAAATATCCGCTTCAGCTTGGTTCTTAGCTTGGTTTTTTTTTGACTGTGCCTTTTTCTCTTCATTAGCAACATTTTTCTCTTTTTCAGTGAGACCAAAGAAGTGTTGCCTGATTTTTTCAAGAAGCTTTTTCATGGCTTCTTCTCCTTTTTTTGTTTCCTCCTGGAAAATTGTACATTAAAGAACACTTTTTTTATATCACACAATCTAATTTCTGTCCACCCATTCCATTAACAAATCATAAATCAAATCATATGGATAGAGGAGAGTCTGGTTCACATCCTGCCCCCAAAGAAACCCAGGGTTTTGACAGCAAAAGCCCTGAGCGGGTTAGTTCTAGAGTCGAGTATAACCCAGATTGGGAAGAGCAAGCTCCCAATGAAAAGGGGCAAATCTTTGTTAACTATAAAGAGCCTTCCAATAGATGGAGGGACATGGATCCTGTAAAATATCGAGATTTAGTTATTGAAAGCAATACCAAGACTGAGGAAATGAGAACCAAAATGGAGCAACTGTTGATGATATACGCAAATGCTAGCAAGAGGGGGGATTCAGAAACTTCTGCCGCTATCCTAGGAGAACTAGATCAACTCAGGGAAAAAGCTTCTACTGCATATCAAATCGCTCCAGATCCACCTCGTTCCCATTCACCTGGTAAAAGGACCTGGTTTTTGGGGACCGAAATTGAAAGCCACATGAGACAAATAGCCGCTAATGAGGGGCTGGATATTAAAAAGAAAAGAAAGGGTCTCAGTCCCGAGGATCTTAAAAGATCAGAAACAGAAGCTCTTGATACTCTAAAAGATCTTAGAAAAGAGTACGAGTCGTTTGCGACAACCTTGGTTGATCTCGGGATTGATCCGGATGGCGGGACTGTGTACCAAGATCTTTATACTATGCTCGTTAAAGACAAAGACAAAAAAAATCCAGTCTGGCAAAAAATACCAATTTCAGAAGAAGACAAGAACCATGTTTTTCAAAAACAAGCAGCAAAGGTGGCAGGGAAATATGATCACAAATTCTTTGACATCAAACGAAAAAAAATAAACCAAGAGCAGTTAGTATCTCAGATTAGCGAGCAATTATTGCTATCTGAACAAAAATAAAAAAATCCCTCCAGTTTCCGAAGAAAAAGGAGGGGGTGCTATTCTTGCTCAAATTCGCTGAAGTTTTCAATAAATGAACGGGTATAGCTTTTATCATCAACTTCGATGCTTCGTAGCTGTTTCCTTTCATGTGGGTCGTCGCCTGCACTGACAAGTGTCAGTTTTCCCTCAACAAGTCCGCCAGGAATAGCAAAGCTGATAGCTTTGAGGGGGGTGTTTCCATTGACTTCACCAATGATCTTGAGGTGACATGAGCCCTCTTTGTCGCCTCTGACTATGGTCGGAACACTGACCAGCGTGAACATGAAACACAATCTCGGATAGAACAGCCCGCCATCTTTC
>JAHIRA010000013.1 GCA_018818905.1 Patescibacteria group bacterium
ATGGCTGCACATTTTTTCAGAAACCGCCCAAGAGGCATACGAGAATACGTTGTTGGCTCTAAGGTTGTCGGAAAAAGTTTTGCTGCCTTCTATGGTTATGCTTGATGGTTTTTTCACCACACATAATGTTGAAGGGGTTAATATTTTGCCAGATGAAGTGGTCAAGAAATTTGTGGGGGAGTACAAAGCAGACAAGCCACTTCTTGACACAGACAATCCTATCACGGTTGGCCCAGTTGAGCTTCAGAATTATTTCATGGAAACAAAGTGGCAGCAAAATCTGGCTATGAAAGAAGCCAAAAAAGAGTATCTCAAAATTGGCCAAGAATTCTCCAAAATTACTGGGAATAAATACGAATTATTTGAGGAATACAGAACAAAAGATGCTGAATATATTATGGTCGTTCTCTCTTCAACAGCCGGCACAACCAAAGATGTTGTCGATGAACTCAGAGATAAAGGACAAAAAGTTGGGCTGCTAAGACCCAGGCTTTTTAGACCATTCCCGTATCAAGAAATGCTCAAGGCTTTAGAACATGCCAAGAGAATTGCCGTTCTTGATCGTTCCGAAAGCTATGGCTCATATCCTCCTCTTTATTCAGAAATAAGAAATGCCTTTTATGACAGTAAAGCCAGGCCAGAATTGTGGTCCTATGTGTTTGGTCTGGGAGGAAGAGATATTTCCAAGAAAGAATTGGCCCAGGTTTTCTCAGCTCTCCAGGCAGGCAAGAAGCCGACTGATGAAATTACTTATATAGGATTAAGAAAGTAAATGGCGGTCAAAGTTATAGCACACCGAGGGGCTCCGGTTTATCATCTTGAGAATACAATTAGCACTTTTAGGCGGGCTCTTAAGCTGGGCGTGGATATGATTGAGCTTGATATTCAAGTCACCAAAGATGGGATTCCAATAGTGATTCATGACAATACCGTTGATCGGGTCACAGAGGCTAGCGGTTTGGTGCGTCACTTCAATCTCAAGGACATCAGAATGTTCAAAGTTGGACAAGATACTATTCCAACGGTTGAGGAAGTGGTGGTTAATTTCAAAGACAAGATCGATCTTCTTCTGGATATCAAAACCATTGACGCTGTTGATCCACTCAAGAAGATCATCAAACAATATGGTCTTAAAGACAAGATTCTTATCTCTTCTTTTAGGAAAAATGTCATTAGGTCTTTTGAAGAATGGGATTCCATGATCAAAACGGGTTTACTATGTTGGAGAGTCACGGATGCAAAAGTCAAGTTTGCCCTTGATAACAATGTTGAATTCATCCATCCTTATCACTTATTTTTGAGCAAAGGCAAAATTGCGGATCTGCATGAAAGAGGTTTGGGAGTCAACGTTTGGACAGTTGATTATGCCTGGGGGATAAAAAGATCCCTAGACAACAAAGTTGATGGTATCATTACCAATAGACCAGTACTGTTAAATAAAATCAAAGAGGTGGCCAAAGCCATGGTCCTAGAAACATAAAATTATTGCTATGAAAACTTTGGATAGAGAAGTCCTAAAAAAAGTTATTCCACTTCAAGATCGGCTCGAGTCCGGTCATCGTTCTTGTCGCGGCTGCGTCGCTGTTCCTTTGGCCGCTCGTCATGTTCTTCGGGCCATAGAGGGTCCGGTGGTTGTCGCTTGTGCGACGGGTTGCATGGAAGTCACTACTTCTATTTATCCGGAAACGTCCTGGAATGTTCCTTGGATTCACAACACTTTTGAGAATGTAGCAGCCACCTTGTCAGGTGTTGAAGCTTCCTATAACGTTCTCAAGAAAAAAGGCAAGATTAGCAAAGAAACAACTTTTGTGGCTTTTGGCGGCGATGGTGGAACTTATGATATTGGCCTTCAGAGTCTTTCCGGCATGTTAGAAAGAGGCCATAATATCCTTTATGTTTGTTACGATAACGAGGGTTACATGAATACCGGTAATCAGCGCTCGTCAGCCACTCCGCAAGGAGCCATTACCACCACCACTCCCGCGGGCAAAAAAGTTCCCGGTAAAAAAAGACGCCGCAAAGACCTAACGGAAGTTGTGGCGGGCCATGACATTGAATATGTCGCGCAAAGCAACATTGCCTATCAGCAAGATGTGTACAACAAGGTCAAAAAAGCGCTTACATATAAAGGTCCCAAGTTCATCAATATTTATGCTCCTTGTATTCTGGGCTGGAAAGTTCAAAGTGACATGGGGCTTGAAGTCGCACGCCTGGCAACCGAATCTCACTTTTGGCCACTCTATGAAGTAGAACAGGGCCAATACAAAATGACCTACAAGCCCGAAAAACAGGCTTCCTTTGACGAATACCTCAAATTGCAGGGACGCTTCAAGCATTTGGCAAAACCAGAAAACAAAAAACTTGTCCAAGAAATGAAAGATAATATTGATCAAAAATATCAGTATCTTTTCAAAAAATGTGACTGCCTAGGCGCAGAGTAAATTTTGATACTTCAAATACAAAAATGAAAAAAGTTATTTACACCCTGGTTATTATTCTTATTTTTGCTACTTTGGTAGCTTTAGGCTTGTTTTATTTTCTTGGAAAAAATGGTGAAGAAAAACTAGACATGACCAGTGTCAAAGCCAAAAGTGAACGCATAGAAAAAATCATTGAAGTTGAAGGTATGGTTGAAGCCAAGAAGCAAGAAAAGCTTCTCTTTGGTGGCGGTGACAAAGTTAAGGAAGTCAAATACAAACTGGGTGACGAGGTCAAGAAAGATGACGTTATCATTGTTTTTGAAAACGACATAGAACTCAAAGCTCCTTTTGATGGTCAAATCATTGAACTTGAGGCTTTTGAAGGGCAAACTCCGCAAAATGGAGCTTCTGTCCCAGAATCATCAACCCCCCTGTCTTTAACTCAAACAACAGCTGCCAGCTCTCAGAGCAGTCAAGAAAGTTTGGCCATTGTTGCTGACATGAACGATCTAGAATATCACATCAATATTGATGAAGATCAGATAGAAGAAATAAAAAAAGAGCAAGAAGTGAAGCTTGAGTGTGATGTAAATAAAGAGATAATCTTGGATGCCGAAATAGAAACAGTTGGCCTTCTAGCTCAAACAGATGTTGATGGGGGCAAATATTATCCTGTGATAGCCAAAATCAAAGACCTTAATGGCCTGGAAGCTAGAGAAGGCATGGAATGTGACGGGGAAGTGATAGTTGAAGTTAGAGACAAAGTTGTGACCGTTCCTGACAATACAGTTCTTTTTGATGATAGCAAAACTTATGTCTATATTTACAACAAAACTACCGGACAAGCCGAGAGAAAAAAGGTTGAACTGGGCATAGAAGGTATTGATACTTACGAAGTGACAGAGGGTCTAGAAGAAGGTGATGAGGTTTTGGAAAATGCAGAGCAATACGTTCAAAAATAAGCTTGGAAATGACGGTCAACAAAACAGACAAAAAAATAGACCCGCTCATAAAACTTCGTGGCCTCAAAAAAACTTTTGACCTGGGTAAAGTCAAAGTTAAGGCGGTTAGGGGAGTTAGTCTTGATATTAACCAGGGAGAGTTTGTGGCTATTATTGGCCCTTCCGGTTCAGGAAAATCTACTCTTATGCATATGATTGGCTGCCTAGAGAAACCAAGTTCCGGGACTTATCTGCTCGATAATGAAGACATTAGCCAATTCTCAGAAAACAAACTGGCCAAAGTTAGAAGAGAACGAATTGGCTTTATTTTTCAGACTTTCAATTTGCTACAAAAACACAATGCTTTCAGAAATGTCGAGGTACCGCTTATATACAAAGGCTTGTCACAATCTGAGCGTAAAGAAAAAGTTATAGCACTACTGACCAAAATGGGATTGTCTCACCGTATGGATCACAAACCCAACGAACTGTCTGGTGGACAGCGGCAAAGAGTTGCAATCGCCAGAGCCCTGGCCAATGATCCCCAAATTCTTTTGGCCGATGAACCAACGGGAAATTTGGACAGTAAAACTGGCAAAGAAATTTTGGCTCTTCTGGATGATCTGAACGAGAAGAAAGGAGTAACTGTTATTTTGGTAACGCACGAATTAGCAGTTGCCAAATATGCTGATAGAGTTATTACTATTAAAGATGGGAAGATAGTTAAGGATAGGAAAGTCAGAAAGCCAATTAAGTAATCTTAGAAAAAATGTCAGAAAAAATTCAACCAGGAGACGTAATCAAAGACTATTATCAACCTGAAGAGAAAGCTGATGGCAGAGAGGTAAGTGCTACAGATATTGTCGCAAAAGCTAAGGAAATCTATGAAGATAAACAAAAATACTCCTTCAAAAAAGAGAAGGCCTTGAGGGAATTTTTGATGTCTGTTGCAGATGGATCACAGATAATAGAAGCAGCTAGGTCCTCATTTAATGCTCTGTTAGGAACAAATAGAAACCGGACTATTTCAAACTAAAACTGGACTATTGGCAGATTTTCTAGTTTCTCAGTTTGCTCCCCTAGGAAGCGAGCCTTGTGCCAGAATCTAATCTTGACTGTTTTCTTTTCCGTATCCGGA
>JAHIRA010000132.1 GCA_018818905.1 Patescibacteria group bacterium
ATCGAAAATATATTTGTAGCAATTCATTCGGTGTTTGACCTTCTAGGGATCAATGTTCCAGATCATTAGAAAACCGCCATATGCGTTTGCACATTACTTGTCAAATGTCTATAGAAGTTGCTACTCTTCACTTCTTATTTCGTCCAAACGATCTTTGACTTTCTTGTTCTCTTCTTCTATTGTTTCCTTTTCAATTTGTTCTTGTACTCCTAGACGTATTGTATAGAAATCCTCAAGGGTTTCATCCAGTTCTTTGGATCGAGCTTTATATTTTTCTTCAGATATTTTCAGAGCATCGGTCTTGTGACTCAACTCTTTGTTTTTTCTTTGCAATTCCTTGTTTACTTTATCAACGCGCAAAGAATTGTTAATTAATTTGGTTATCAGTTTGTTATTAACTTTTAGAACTATCACTACAAACATTGCGCCAAAGAAGAAAATAGCACTGACTAATAATTCGTTAATCCCATGCGAATTTAGGGTTATTATTAATCTACTTAGAAAAGCAACATAACCCAGAATAAACAAACAAATCAAAATTAAAATAGGCAAACGTTCCTTGTTCAATTCTTTTTTACCTATTTTGGTATTTATATTCTGACACAATACGATTGAATAAACCATCAACAAAACACCGCAAGACACAAGAAGAAGATTAATCATATGCGTAGGTTAGTTTTTATTTTATAATATTGACTCTGATTAACTGAGAAATAAGCCAACTACTGTGGTCCGTTTCACTTCTTTTTGTAACAAAACATGACAGTGCCGAAAGCCTTGGCTTTACAAGATTAGCTTATTAAATGCTTTAAAATAATTCTCTAGTCCCTCGTTAGCTCTCTTGCGAGTCTTATAACATCAGCTTCATGAAAAGTTGTTACGTCAAAGACAGCGTTGGCTACCGTTCCAAAACTTAAGTCACCGTATTCTGTGAGATAGGCAAAAGCTTCCTTTGCAGTTTCTTTGTTTTCATCCATTCTGATCGCAACTTCGTTCGCTGCATCCTCAACTATCCTCTTTTTGTATACACTCCCATCCCATGCCTCTAAATCGCTTCCCAGTTGGGCAGAGGGGTCACCCCATTCTTCTTTCCAGTGTCCGCCGAGAACTGGGTAATCTTTATATTTTTCAGCATTGGGCTCATGCTGACGACCTGCTTCATATGGTCTTGGCATAGTTTATAATTATTCTTTAAATCAGAGAGGGCGGGCCCACCTACGCTAAATCTTCGGCAGGTAAAATTCTTTTTTTGCAAAATGCTCTTCCGGATCCACTTTTCAAAATATTAACATACCACATAAAAACAACAATTATGTATTCTCTCAATCGCAAAAACCGGCTTGCCAGCCGAAGCTTTAGCGTAGGCTGGCGGAGAGGGTGGGATTCGAACCCACGAGACCCGTAAGGGCCTAACGGTTTTCAAGACCGCCGCCTTCGACCACTCAGCCACCTCTCCATTCTAAGAGGTATTTTAACCAATTTGAAAGATTCTGGCAAGAAGCGCCTAGTCATCTCGCGCTACTACCAGCCCCACAACCTGCCTGGCCCCAGCCTTTTTTAGCACTTCGGCACATTCGTTCAAGGTCGCCAAAGTTGTCGCGACATCATCAATGATAAGAATTTTTTGTCCTTCTATTGAATCACTGGCCACAAAATCAAAGACATTTTTGATATTCTTGAGCCTTTCTTCCCTTAAAAGAGTCATCTGGACCTCAGTGTATTTTTTTCTAACCAATAATTCTTGATATTCTAGGCCAACTTTGAGCGCAAGATGACGGGCCATCAGTTCAGCCTGATTGTAACCTCTTTCCTTGTATCTTTTTTTGTGAAGTGGTACTGAAGTGATAAGATCAATCTCAAAAAAAAATTCCCGTGGAACTTCTTGTGACAAAATATTGGCCAGATATACAGAAATATCTTTGACGAATTTGTATTTATAGGCATGAATCATTTTTCTGATAATCTGACTATCACTGAATTCAAAAACTCGAAAAAGAGCCTCCAAATCAATTTGTTTTTGACATTTAGCACAAGTTTTCCCCAATGAAGATACTTCTTTGCAAACCGAACAAACTTGCTTCTTGCTAGCTTCAAGAGCGACATGACAAGAATCGCATAACCACTCCCCTTCTTTTTGACACCCAAAGCACTTTTTGGGAAAAAATATGTCCAGGATGAAATCAAATAATTTATTGATTTTCA
>JAHIRA010000133.1 GCA_018818905.1 Patescibacteria group bacterium
AGCATTTCTTGCTGTTTATCAAAAGTTTATATATCCCCAGTGAGCAGTTACTGCTACACCTGTTGACAACTTATCTATTTGGTGCTATAATGTGAAAACTACTAAATAAGTAACTCTTTCTCCTTATCTATGGCCAAAAAACACGCTAAGCGCAATAACAACAAATTCCCCAACTATCTCTTCCCTGCTGCAGGAAAAGTGCTTAAAGGGCTTGCTTTTGTGTTGGTCATTGTCATCGTGATTACCATTATGGACTCTATTGGACAAAGCTTCTACCCCAAAATCACGGTTGACGCCTACAATGCCACCGGCAGAATCAGCCCCAATTTGTATGGCTACAGTGTTAGTTCAGAATTCAAGTATGATGCGTCCTTGGTCGAGAAGGCTCGTGAAGATCAGGTTGAATCCTTTAGACTTACCGCTCCCTTTGATGCCGGCAAAAGAATGCTGGTCAAAGTCGACAATGGGGTTTATTCGGTTCTGGAAAGTGACAACGTAGCTTATGAATATGGTCAGGAATATGACATCGAGATCGTGGCTGAGGGAGCACTTTTTAAGGTTTACGTTGACGGACAGAAAATATTCGAGACCCAAGATAGCGCCTTTGGCAATGGTAAGATTGGCCTATTTTCAAGTTACAATCAAGAAATTTATTTTGACGACGTGGTTATTATGGATTCCAGCGAAAACGTCATCTTTAGCGACAATTTTGACAATGGCGTTTCCCCGCTTTGGAACGAAAACGATATTCCCTCCTGGCATGATAACGGGAGCTGGGAGAATGTTGATGGCCAATACAGGCATCAAGGGCAACAAAGCCTAGCCCTCAAGGAAGTTGGTGAGGCTGGTTGGAGCAATTATATCGTCAAGGCTACTATGAAATCCACGGCCACCAACCCTTATGAAAGAGGTTTTATGGGCCTTGTTTTTAGACATCAAGATCCACTCTCAAGTTACAGATTTATCTGGCAAAGTCAGTACCCTCACCCCTATTCTTCCAACAATCCCTGGGAAGTAGAAGATTTCCCCGGACAAATTAGAACCGCTCAAGAAATGGGGGTCACTCCCAATGTTGTGGTTAACCTTAGAGGAACACCAGAAGAAGCTGCTCGCCTCGTTCATGAACTCAACATCGAGAAGAAGATGGGGGTCAAATATTTTGAACTGGGAAACGAAATCTGGGCTTATGGTGATAGTCATATGACTGCAGAGGCCTACGCTGAGCAAATCAAGGCCTATGCCACAGCCATGAAAGCTGTTGACCCGTCAATTAAGGTTGGCGCTACTCTTCTGATTGGCTTTTCTCATTGGGACATTCCAGTTATCGAAAGAGCCGCTTCCAGTATTGATTTTATTATTTTGCATCATTATTTACCAACCGAAGGTGGAAGCCATCCCTCAAATCAACAGATGCTAGCCAGTTCTTATTCTTATGGCAATCATTATCTTTCTTCCTACGGCAACGGTGAAGTTGGTCTTGTTGAACAAGCCAAAAGAGTCATCAGAGAATATGCACCAGAGGAAGCAAACAGAATGGAATACTTACTCACAGAATATAATACTTTTGATGGTGAGAAGGGCAAGAACTTAGCCTTTGGTCTGGCCACAGCAGAACTTCTAGGTTCTTCTGGAAAAGATCAGATCCAGATGGCAGAATTCCATGCTTTTGGTCGAAGTGACTCTCACTGGAGAAACTATACAGATAACAACAAAAGCCGTCCGGCGGCTCTGGCTATTAGCCTCTTTTCAGAGCACTTTGGTGACATTTCTCTCCCGGTTCAGCTCGAGAACGTCCCTTCTTATCGTGTGAACCAGCTCTATTCTATGCCAACTATGAATGATGCGCCATACTTGTCTTCTTTTGCTTCCAGAAGTAGCGATGATCGTAAATTATATGTCGCTGTTATTAACAAACACGAAATCGCCGAAATGAACACTGAGCTAGACCTCAGAAACGCTGACATCAATCCCAAGGCCAAGGTTTATACCCTCAGTGGTTATTCTCTAAATTCAACGAATGAGTCTAGTGAAGACGTCACTGTTAGCGAGACGACTATCTATAATGCTCGTGACAATTTTAGCTATTCTTTCAAGCCTCATAGCGTTACTATTCTTGAGTTTGATATTTCTCTCAAACAACCACAACAAATTGAGGTCACTCCTCCAACTTTACCTCAGGCAACTGAACCTGCCCCACCGGAAAACAACAATGTCATCAAGCCAGAAACAACCAATGTTGGCGGTCCTCTCAACACTGACACCGCTCAAATTGGCGATACTCAAATTGTCGCCGGAGCTCAGGCCGGCGGTAATCCTCATGTCAAAACATTTGACAGAAACGGCACCCCCACCGGTCTAAGTTTCTTGGGCTTTAACAAGAATTTCCGAGGTGGCGTCGATGTTGCCCTCGGTGATATTAATGGCGATGGTCATCAAGATATTGTTACTGGAGCCGGCCCTGGTGGTGGACCTCATATTAGAGTTTTTGATCACACCGGAAAAGAGATTCTAAATTTCTTCCCTTTCCACCCCAATTTTAGAGGCGGTATTTCGGTTGCGACCGGAGACGTTGATGGAGATGGTAAAGATGAAATTGCCGTCACGCAAAAAAGCAAAGGCCAAGCCTGGACCAAAGTCTACAAAGCCGACAAAAATCGCACCGTCGTTGGCACTTTTAATGCTTATGGCAACGTAGAATGTGGTGGCGATGTGGCCATGGGCGATATTGATAAAGATGGACAAGACGAGATCATTGTTGGAGCCGGAAAAGGTGGCGGACCCTTGGTCAGAGTTTTTGAACCCAATGGACAACTCAAGCCTATGCAATTCTTCGCTTTCCACCCCAAGTATCGAGGAGGTATTTCGGTGGCCGCCGGAGACACAGACGGCGACGGTAAGGCAGAAATTGTCGCCTCTCAGTCAGGCCAAGAAGAAGCCTGGGTCAAAGTCTACAGATATAATAATAAACGCACCGTTCTGGGCGAATGGCGCGCTTTTGGTCGTTTCCCGGTTGGAGCTAACGTTGGCACAGCCGACTTAGATCATGATGGCCAAGATGAAGTGATAGTTGCGGCCAGTCGTGGCGGTGGACCACAAGTCCTAGGCTTTGAGGCCAACGGAAAACCGACAGCTTTGAATTTCTTTGTTTTTGATAAGGGTTTTAGGGGTGGGGTGAGTGTGGCCGGGAAATAAAAAAACAAAATTTTAATTTTGTTTCGTAGGGACGCCGCCTCTGGCGTGTCCAAATTGGCGCGTTAAACGTGCGATCTGGCAGGGACTAAAATAAAAAGGGGGAAATATTAAATAAATATGGGTTTAGTGGACACGCCAGTGGCGGTGTCCCTACGGGTTATCATTTTTACATTTGACATTCATTTGTTATTTGGTTTCCCCTTCATCGCCCGTTCATAAATCTCCTTCAACGCTGCAATATGCTTTCCTGGCTCATATTCCTCCTCTACCGTCCGCCGCGCCGCCTTCCCCATGTCCATAATTAACTCTGGCTTGTTCCAGAGTTTTTTTATTTTCTCTGTTAAGTCTTTGACATTCTGAGTTTCAAAAATAAAGCCTGTCTTGCCTTCTTCTATGATTTCTGGAATACCTCCTCTTCTGGCACCGATAACTGGTTTACCGTAAGCAAACGCCTCGGTTGTGACCAGACCAAAAGGCTCGGCAAAAGTGGAAGGAACCACCACAAACTGACCATCTCTAATGACGCGTGACAAATCTTGTTGCCCCAGATAGCCCATAAATTCAACATTTCTCATCCGGTAATCTTTGACAGTCTTTCTGAGAGCTTTTTCTTCTGGCCCTTCACCACAAATCTTGAGTTTGACCTCGGGCATGCTCTTTAGGGCTTCGACTAGATATTTGACTCCTTTTTCTGGTGCCAAACGGCCCGAGAAAACTATGTATGGGTCCTGAGAATTGTAGGTGAAAGAATATGGAAAACTATCATAATTGCCAAAATGCGGGAGTACGGTAATTTTGCTTTCCGGGTAACCCCAGGCCACCAAAGTGTCTTTGACAAATTTGCTCGGTGTAATATAAACATCAATCAATCTTTCATAATACCCCATCATCTTATGAAACCACATTTCAAAGGCGGCCAAAGTACTAGCCATATATGAATCCTTGAGGCATTTGTAATGAATGGCTTGGTAGTATTTCCGCTTCTTGCAGGCCTCACAGAATCTATCTTGGGTGTAGAGAAGATAGTTAGGACACACTAGCTTGTAATCTTCTACTGTCATGACAACTGGAAGCTTGGCCTTTTTGAAAGCCACCAGGATTGACGGTGATAACTGATGATAAATATTGTGCACATGAGCCAGATCAGGTTTCTCATCAGCAATGAGCTTCTCGACATTTTTTTTGGCCTCAGAAGAATAGAACATTCGACTGGCAATCTGAAAACCTTCTACAGAGAACTTTAGTTTTGAAAAATCAGCGTTACTAACAAAGTAACTCTCAAATTTACTTTCCTGATTGCGCTCATGTTTCATAGAAAAAGGCACGCACTCAATCCCCGCCTCTGTCAAATTATCCATGGTTTCTAGGAAATAGCGATCAGCTCCCCCTTTGACAAAGAAATACTTGTTGGCGTGTAAGACTTTCATGAAG
>JAHIRA010000134.1 GCA_018818905.1 Patescibacteria group bacterium
GGAAAAGACGAAATTATTATGTCACAATTTAGAAACGGTGATCCTTGGGTCAAAGTATATCGTTACAATAGTTCAAGAACTGTTGTTGGTGTGTGGATGGCCTATGATGCTGGACACAACTTTGGAGCTACCGTCGCTGCTGGTGATGTTGACTACGATGGCAAAGCCGAGGTTGTCACCGGTGCCGGTCCTCAAGGCGATCCTCATGTCAGAGTCTTTGAATCTGATGGAACCTACAAAGGTGACATCTATGCCTTTCCAGCCTACGGGCTTGGCTTCAACAAACAGGATTCCAGACAGGGAATTGATGTTTCCGTTGCTGATGTTGACGGAGATTTCAAACCAGAAATTGGAGCTTCTGTTCTTGGAAACGCTCAATCTTGGGCCAAGGTTTTCAAGTGGAATGAACACAACAATATTGTTACCGAGCTTAAAGCTTATGAACCAAAATGGGTTGGTGCTAATATGTCTATGGGAGATCTAGATGGAGACAATGTTTCAGAGTTAGTCTTTGGAGCCGGCTTCAAAGGCGGTCCTCATGTCAAATCATTTGAAACCAATAAACATCAACGAGTCTGGCCTGACTTCTTTGCCTACGACAAAAACTTCCGTGGTGGAACGGATGTTGAGGTAGGGTATACAGACAGATTCTAAATATAATTTCACCGTAGGGACATGCCAGTGGCGTGTCCCTACGGACGGATAAAATCATTAACAAGCTTGACGGCTTGTTTTTGATTTTCTACGGAATGAATGTTTTTGTATTTTTTGAACCAAGTCAGTTGTCTCTTGGCATAATGACGAGTGGCTTTTTTTATTTCATCTATAGCTTCATTTTGGTCAATGTGACCGGCAAAAAATGGGAGAAGTTGTTTGTACCCAAGAGAAGAAAAAGCCGGGCTTGTTGGAGGATATTTAGCAAGGAGAGCTCTCATTTCGTCTAGGAGGCCTTTTTTGATCATTTGATCCACTCGGATGTCGATTCGTTGGTAAAGCTCTTCTCTGGGCAAGAAAACACCTAATATGAGGCTGTTAAATAGAGCCGGCCCTTTTTTTTGAAAATTAGAAAACGGCTGCCCGGTTTTATGCCTTACTTCCAGGGCTCTAATAACTCGTCTGGGATTTTTTAGATCAATTATTTCTTTAGCTTTGGGATCAAATTCTATCAGTTCTTGACTGATAGCCTCAAGGCCTTCTCTGGTGATTCTGTTTTCTAGTTCTTTTCTAAACTTTGAGTCTGGGGGAACTTGAGCAAAAGTTAGATTTTTTAGTAGAGCATCAAAATAAAGACCTGTGCCGCCAACCAGAAACGGTAGTCCACTTTTTTGTTCAATGATTTTTTGAGCATCGGTTTTGAAGTTGCTGACATTGTAATCTTGATCCGGGTCTTTGATGTCAATCAGGAAATGAGGAACTTGCTTTCGTTCTTCTGGGCTGGCTTTGGCGGTGCCAATATCTAGTCCGCGATACACTTGGCAAGAGTCAGCCGAAAGAATGTAACCATCAAATTTGCTGGCCAAAAAAAGAGACAAAGATGTTTTGCCGGCGGCTGTTGGCCCTAGAATAGCGACTAGTTTTTGTTTCATAAAGCTTCTCCTTCAAGGCCCCATTCCAGGCCTTTTGTAATTTTGACGGTCACAAAACTGCCATCAGTAAGTTTTTTGTCTGAGGTAAATTTGACGGTCTTAAAAGTCTCGGTTTTGCCTAGATAGAAGGGCGTCTTTTTGCTTTTGGTAATGGCGATTTGCTTATCAACTAGAACTTCAACTTCTTTGTTCTCAAGGGATTTGTTCTTCTTGAGATTTTCTTTTTTGACGACAGCCATAATTTTGTTTTCTCGTTCTTTCTTGATTTCTGGACTAACATTGTCTTTCATTTTTCCGACTGGAGTTAGAGGGCGTCTTGAGAAGCGACCAACATAAACCATTTCAAAACCAACTTTTTGGCACAGTTCCAGTGACTTCTCAAAATCCTCTGGGGTCTCGTTTGGGAAACCAACAATAATGTCAGTTGAAAGCATGACTTCTGGAATGGCCACCTTAATCTTGCCAACCAGTTCTAGATAATGATCCATGGTATGCTCTCTATTCATGCTCTTGAGAATTTTGTCAGATCCGGACTGAACCGCAAAATGGAGATAGTTACACAGCTTTTTTTCTTGAGCAATTGTTTTGATCAGAGCATCGCTCATGTCCTTGGGGTGAGAAGAAAGAAACCACAACCAGAAATTGCCTTCGAGCTGGCAGATCTTTTGTAACAAAGTAGGGAAGTCGATGTCTTCGTCTAGGTTCTTGCCATATGAATTGACGTTTTGTCCCAGCAGAGTAAAAGCTTTGTAACCTTGATCAAGCAAGCTTTGTAGCTCTCTTAGAATTTCTTCAGATGGTCTTGAATACTCTCGGCCACGTGCGTAAGGGACAATGCAATATGAACAGAAATTGTCACAGCCACTCATAATGGGAATATAGGCATGTGTGCTGGAGTCTCTTCTGGAATCAGTTTCCAGGTACTCCGAAGGGGAGTTAAGTCTTTTTTTGATTTCAGGAAAATGAAACTGAAGCTTCTCCGGAAGATCTTTTAGATTCTTAATGTCAAAAGAGAAATCAGCAAACCGATCAATCTTTTTTTGCAGTGCTTTTGACAGACATCCGGTGACGCCAATAATGGGGAGATTGTGATGATTTTTGAGAGCAAATTGCGATTTCATTAAAGACAAAAAACGGTTTTCAGCAGATAATCTGATGCCGCAAGTATTTAGAATAAGTAGATGAGCCTCTTTAGTATTTTGACACTTTTTTAATCCTAGGCTGCAAAGAACAGTTTCTATCTTTTCCGAGTCGGACTTGTTCATTTGGCAACCGTAGGTCTTGATGTAATATGATATTTTGGACATAGTTTGTGTTGAGAATAAGGGAAAAACAGGGGAATGTCAACTGTCTCGCAGTCGGGACACAAAAACCTTGGTTATTAGGCCATTTTCTTGTATAATAAACACAATATATTGCTAAAAACATTCATGGCCAATCAAAACACACCACAAGACAAAAACGCACAAGACCCTTTCAAAGCTCTCAACAAGAAAGTTGCTCCTCCTGGAGCGCTCGACGAGGTTCTGACTCCCAAGGAAGCACCTCGGAAAAATCCCTTAAAAAAGAAAACGCAACCTCAAGCTCCTGAGTCAGATTTGCCTGTTTCACCAGCCCCTGTGGATGATTCTGCTCCTCAGGGCAAAGAAGAAAGTCCAGAGGGCCCGTTGGCTCAGAAAAAAGTTGAACCCTTTTCTTCATCTCCTGATGAGACAGCTGGTATTCCGCCTCTAAAAGAAGCTGGGCCGGGCGGAGGAGATGAGGCCTTTAAGTCTCTCTCAGATTCTCAGGTCGCTGCTTCAGAAAGAAAGACGGTGCTTTCAAAAATTATTACTGTTTTTGTTGTTTTGGTACTGCTGGCTGGTTTCACTTGGGCTGGGATATTTGCCTACAACAAGTGGATCAAGCCCTCGGTTAATGGAGAGAAAGAAGCTAGCAAAGAAGCCACTACTCAAGACGAAACACAGAATAATGACAATGCTCAAGTCGAGGTTTCGCCAGATCAAGACACTGACCAAGACGGTTTGCCGGATGAGTGGGAAATCAAATTTGGTCTAAGTATCAATGATAGCGCTGATGCTTTGGATGATTCTGATTTTGATCAGCTCAAAAACAAAGACGAATACAAATATGGAACTAACCCCCAGAATCCCGATACAGATAAAGATGGTTTTAGGGACGGGGTAGAAGTTCAGGGTGGTTTTAATCCCAACGGAGAAGGTAAACTGGAGAATGGCGCTGCAAGTGCCACTGATCAAGATTTTAGAACTGTCGCTGGTGATTGGGGTGGCAATTTTAATGGGGCGACTCTGAGTGCGTCCGACCTAGAGTTTACTCTCAAGGATGATGGCAGTATTCTGGGAACATATAATTTCGCCGGAAGTGGCGACGTCAAGATTTTTAGTCGCGCCAAAGGAACTTTTACCTATAGCAAAAGTTCATACGTTTTCAAGGGTGACTTACGGGTCAAAGGTTTTTATGAACAAGAGGGAGTAGATTATACTCTCAAGCTTGAAGGACAGACTCTCAATGCCAGAGAAATGACTGGCACTTGGACGGTTACGCCAGATAGAGAAGTGCCGTGGTTGCCGCAAGATAGGGGGACGTTTAAGCTTTCGAAATAAGGCTAGAATTAATAAATTCTCTCAGACCATAATTTTTGTTCTGCCTCAAAAAATTTTTGATACCACAAAAACATGCCCCCAGAACACCCACCCTTCATCCCCAAACAAGAACAAGAAAAATCATTCGATCTTGAAACATGGCTTTCTTCTGAACTCCACGAACAGTATGAAGAAA
>JAHIRA010000135.1 GCA_018818905.1 Patescibacteria group bacterium
AAAGCTTCTTTCATTTTTTTTCGAGTTGAAGATTGATCAAGTGATACAGTCTTTTCAACGCTCTTAGCTAGAATTTTGAGGGTTAAAAGGGCATCTCTGATGTCTTTGAGAAAAGCCGGTGGAATTTGAAAATCAAGATTCTCTCCAAGTGTTCGATCTTTTGCCACAACTGCCGGAACATTGATATGGTCTTTGGCATTTAATTCATCAACCGAGTCCAGATCAACCAGCTCCCCCGCCGCCATGGTAACATTCCCGGAATTATAATAAGTAATAAATCTGCCAAGTGACTCAATGATACCCAAATTCTTTCCAACCCAGTAGGCGGAATTTTCAAGATAAAGACCGACTGTTTCATGATTGTCCTGATCATATTCGCCTGACATTCTGCTGAGCTGTTTGTTAATACTAACTTTCTCTATTTCGTCATTTGACTGCTTTTCAATTTTTTGTAAAGTTTTGAACTCTTTGTTTAAGCTTTGGAAAACTTCTGAAAGCATTTTTTTCTTTTCTTCTGTGTCAGCAGAAGAAAAATCTTTTACTCTGATGTTACTTCTTTGCAAACGAAAAACTTCTAGAGGAACAAATTCCCCGTGATCTTCATAAGCTTCTTTTGGAATAACCCCTTTTTCTTTCAATTCTTCGATTGTCTTAAGTTCACCCTCAAAAAAACAAGCCTCTATTTGATAGGCCGCCAGAATGTTTTCGACTCGCCCACCATGTCTAATGATAAGCTCAGTGTTTTTGCGGAGAGTCTCAAACAGTCGCCCGTCAAACATTCCAAGCACTTGAGTACCCCATGGGTATTCTTCGTCTGACGCCTTGGTTTCAACCGTAGGTTGACCCTTCTTACCATAGTAATTTTCTTTTCGACTTTCGTAACTTTCCGGAAAAAGAAAGCCAAGTCCCTTAACATTCAAGACGTTGTACAGACCAATAGAATAGTAATTCGCCTTACCATATTGTTCTCTTCTTTGGTCTACTAAAGCTTCAGGAAGTGGCATCTCGGCCGCTCTATGATGTCCGCGCCTGACAAGAAGCGGAGCATAGTATTTACCTTCCGAATCTTTTTCTCCGGTCAAAGCAACTTCTTGCAATTGCTTTGTCAGCCCAGACTGATTATTTCCTTTGTCAAAGATTAGAGGTGCAATTTCTTCCGACTCTCCTTCTCTATCTGAAAAAACAATCAACTCTTCCAAGCTATCATTTAGCATTTCTTGAGCCTTTTCATAGGTCGGATAAGCTACAGATTCTTTATCTGGATATTTTCTTTCTACATTTTTTTCGTGTTCTGGGATTTGTCTAAATTCTTTGACATACCTGCTTGATTCAAAACTCATAATAAAAATACTTATTTTTTTAAATATAAATCACAAATACAAAATACTATGAATGCCAAATCTCAACGCTCGGATCTGATCCATTAGAATTCCAAACCTGGTAATTATTAAAATCAGTTTCCGGACCACGCTTTAGTTGTATCTTCTTTGCGCTTCCATACTTTTCAAAATAATAGTCCGACACATCCTTCCTGTTACTTGAGGCTCTGGTTGGAGCTGAAAGTGGGACTACAACTCGATCGAAGCCTCTCTCCTTAGCTACTTCTATAGCATACTGTAAAGATTCTTCAATTAATTTTTTTCCATCGCAAGAATAGAGAAGTCTTTGGGTTGGGTTATTGGCTCTAACCAACATAGTTTTCTCACCGTCTTCACCCTCAGTCTCAATGAGTAACATGGCTCCATCAAATCTTTCGTGAGGCGTTTCAGGGTTGGTAACAAACAGGATTGAAGTGATCATAGAAAAATCACCTTTAGCAAAGTTTAGTGCTTTACTTGAATAACATGCATCGCTGATTTCACCGCTATAAGATCGTAATAAACCTTTAACAGGCACAAGTCTCGTATTTATTGTCTCTCTACTTAGAGTTGTTTCTCCGGCTAAAATCGCTTCAATATTTGCTGCTATATTTCTTATAGGTCTCTTTTTAACATCACCCGTTAAATTAAAGACACCTTTTAAAGTCTTAAAAAGATTTGATGAAAACTCTTGATGATATGTTTTGGTTGGATCTTTGGTAGGATCAAAATAATGCTCGATCAAAAAGTCGGAAACAAAGCCATCAAGTCCTTGAATCAAGTCCTCCTCAGGCATATTCGGGTATTTTTCAAAAAGTTCATTTAGAGCCTCTTTCTGTCCTTCTGGCATAGTTTGCAGCATGTGGTAGCTTGCCAAAGTACGTAAGGCGTCTTGTAACTCTTTCCGGCCCTTAATTGAAACAGCATTAAAGGCTTCCATCGATTTTAGAATATCTTCTTCTTTAATATCTTCTGGGAATTTATATTCATTTAAAAATGTCAGAAAACCCTCAGTGCTATTAATTTTCTCCTGCATCTTTGCTTTTCCTTTTTCTGGAACTTTTTCTAATCCGCTTCTCATTTTATCAAGTGCCTCTTGAACTGTAGCCCTTAAGTTTTTCTTACTATTTTCCCACCAAGCGCTCAAATCATTCCTTCTTCCTTGGTCAATTGCACCTGCAATTGGTCTGACATTATTTTCTACAGCTTCCCTTGTCTTTGCTTCATTTAAAAAATCATTCATCCTCTTTGTTAGCTCACTTTCCTGTGCAGCATCTAAATTCACAGTCTTTCTTACCTTAATACCTTTAATCTTATACCCCTCTGGTATAACAAAAAGATCTGGGTTTTCGTTAGAAGTTTCAACGACAGCTGCTGCTATCGTTGAAAGAGCAACATCAGTTTTCCATCTCGAAAAACCAATCTGAGACTTAAAGATTTCTGTCCCTAAAGCAGAATTTAGATTTGAAGGTACTTCCTCTTTTAAAAGATCTGAAAGAATTTTTCTTCTGAGTGTTTTTAGCTGGTTTAGGACATCGCTAGGTCTTTGATATTTATCAAGGTCAATTCCGAAAGATCTGAGATCTGATTGAGAGTTATCAGGAAGCTCTGAAGCTGCAGCACTCCTACTTAGCTCCAACATAATTCTAAAGGTATTTGGTATGTTAACAGGCCCAAAATCCTTTAATAAACGTACAAAAACATCCTGATCATTTTTTTGAGATAAATCAAAGTGACCCTGGTTGATTGCAGATGACAGCATTGATCTTATGTCACTTCGCCATGGACAGTATTCAGCCTTATCTGCAGGAGCCTGAATCTTAAAACACTTCCTTGCAAAGCCAATCAAACCATCTTTTACGGTTCTTTCTCCCCACATATCTTGAGACAATGCAAAAAATACTTCGTACATCCCACTGCCTTCTATCTTTTTTCTAAGTACTTCCTCTGTAAAAAAAACCTTCAGTTCTGTTACCTCTTCCATTTTCTGAATACTCTCAACAAAAGTAGAAGAAGAAACTGCAAGCTTATAAACCTCATTATTAAGGACTTCCTGGTCAAATCGTGGCTTAAAACCTGTAATTCCCTCAATTTCTTTTATATTGTCGTATTTCTTATCCAAGAAAATTTCTTTCCCTAAATAATCAGACGAATCTTGATCCCAAGTAATTTTAACATCGCTGACTTTTTCTAGTTCTTCAATTTCTGAAAATCTATAGCCTAATATTATTTTCTTACCAATCTCTTTTACTTGCTCTGCCGTCAGAGCAACTTTAACTTCAAATTCTTTTTCCATCTCATCATACCTAGTGAATCCCCCCTGCAAGCAAAACTCTTCTCCGACCTCATTAATTTTTTCTTGACTAAAACTGATTGCAATTCCAGTGATCTCCTCAATTCTCCTAATTTCTTCAAAACCTCCACTGTGAAG
>JAHIRA010000136.1 GCA_018818905.1 Patescibacteria group bacterium
ATTCTAGTGGTTGTAATTGGCTTGATTGTACTTGCTTTTTTATATTTCCGCTCTTTACCCAAAAAAGTCACGGTTGATTTTTATGGAACCGCTACACAAGCCAAGAGTATTGAAGTCGAAAATTCACTCATATTTCTTGCAGAAAAGTTTGGCAAGAATTTGGATCTCAGTCTTCATCTTGTGGCTGCCAAAAATGATAAAGGTGAATTGCTTAGTTACTATCAAGACACACAGGATGCAACAGTGGGCCAGATTGATCTGGCTGAGGACAAAATTCAACTAGTCATCCAAGATCTTTATCCCAATCTTTTTTTACCTTATTTAGAACTGCGCAATCAAAATATTGGTGACACTGATGCCGAAAAGTATATGCGGGTCTTGGGGATTGACACCACAAAGATTCAAAAAGCGATTGAAGATAAAGAAGGAGAAAGACTGCTAGAGAAAGAAACAGAAAAGTTTGTTGCGCTCAAGATTGAGAAGGGGATAGAGACTATTCCCGCTATTTTGATAAATGGTCAAGTTTATCAAGGAGATATTTCCACATTGTCTCTGGGGGCGGCTATTGCCAAGCCCATGCTTCGAGGAAATAAAGATTCTCTCAAGGAAACAGTGAGGATCAATCTGGGAGAATCAGTTAGTATCACTATGCCTTGGGATAGGAAATCTGTTGGAGGTATCTATGAATGTTATAACAATGCAGATTGTAATGACAAAGAGGGCCAAATTGGTGTTTGCAAAAATATAAATACCAAAGAAGCTTTTTGTCGCTATGAAGCTCCAGCGGAAGTGGATTTACTCATCATTTCTGATGAGAAATGTGTTTCTTGCCATACTGATGAAGCAGTTGGGCTGCTAGAAAAGGATTTTAAAGGTCTTAAGGCCAAAGTAATTGATCTCGATACTCCTGAGGCCAGAGAAATGATAGAAAAGTATCAGATTAAGTCCTTGCCAGTCTTTGTTTTTGAACAGAATGTTGAGAAGTCACAGAATTTTTCTCGCTACATTTCAAACAGCTATCTGGTAAAATTAGCCGGAGACAAGAATCAATACTTGCTAACTCAAACAGAAACCAGAAAAATATTAGATAGAGAGCCACAAGAAAGAAAAATAAATCTCTTTGTTAATGCTTATAATCCTAGCTCAATTGCCATAGAGAATGCCTTAATCAAGAAGAAAAAGCAGCTTGAGGCCGAAGGTAAGCCTTCTTTTGATCTAGAGATTAATCATGTTCTGCTGACAGAGCAAGATGAGCAAGGCAATCTCAAGGTCAAGATCGATACGCCAGCGGGTATCAATGAAACGGAAGAGACAGTGCGCCAAGTGGTTATTGCCAAATACTATCCTGACAAATACTTGGATTATCTTCTCAAAAGAAACGAGAATCTAGAACGAGATTTTGAAGAAATAATGAATGAAATAGGTATTGATGCGGCCCAAGTAGAGTTTTCAACCAAGAATGAAGGCGAGGGCTTAACCAGAGATAATGCTCAATTAGCCTTTGACCTTCAAATTAGCGCGTTACCAGTTTTCCTCTGGGAGAATCAAGTTATTGTTCTCAGTATGGATGATTTAGGAGAGCTAGACTTTTTTTCCGGATTGGAGATTGACCAATAGACTAGAATAAAAATTTGTTGGTTTTTATATGATATGAAAAGAATATTCTTTATTGTTGTTGCAGTAGCCCTGCTTCTTGGCGGAGGATATTTTTTGTTTAACAAAACCGAAGCTTCTTTTGACGACAATGTTTCTGGCTGGGGATGGTCTTCAAATATTGGCTGGACCTCCATGAACGATGTTAATCAGAAGACCTCTCTTCACAAATATGGCCTTGATATTGATGCAAGCGGCAATCTCACCGGTTATGCTTGGCTTGGGAATGATCAAGACGGAGTCACGCAAGGTGGTGGGTGGTTAGTCTTTGGCTCAACCATCAAAGATGATGCAGTTGGCATTCCGGCTATTCACCAGAAACCGGGGGGTCTTCCCGGAGATGCACTGTCTCTTATTCCAGCCAATCTTGCTCCTGATGGCACAATTGTTTCTGCCAAGATCAATAGCGATAATACTATCACTGGCTGGGCTCGTTTCTTGAACTTGTGGGATTATGGTCATAATGTTTTTGATAAGAACGATTGGGGTTGGGTCAAACTTTCTGGATTTGCCCAAAATGGAGACAAATACGGCTTGGAACTTGATCCTGACAATAGGGACATAAATGGCTATGCTTGGTCGGGTGGGGGAACGTCCGGAACAACTTATCATCCAGAAGCTGGCTATGGATGGCTGCATTTTTCAGCCGTCGGAGTTGATACTGTTAAGCTAGAAGGGGTTGTTTGTAAAAATATTGATAACACGCCAACTTGTGGTGATAGTCCAGCAGAAGAGCCGTTGGCCCAGGCCACGGTTGTGGCTTCAACAGGGGGCTACAGAACAACTACGGCAGAAACACCAATAAAAGGTTATTATCAATTCTCCAATCTCAAGATTGACGCCCAAACTGGCAAATACGAGGCTGATGTTACGGTGACCAAAGAAGGATGCAAACCCTTAACTCAAGCAGTTTCCATAGAGCCAATCGTTAATCCGATTGTCCGAGTTGATTTCCCACTAGAGTGTGGTGCTGTAGCTGAAGGAGAAGCTATGATCAAGGGAACAGTTCTTGACGACATCAACAACAATAATCTCTATGACTTTGCTGGCCCTACAGCCGACCTAAGAATTGCCGGAGCCATGGTTTATACCGATGAAGGACATACAACATTTACTGATTCTGCCGGTAACTACACTCTCTCTAAGCTGGAAGAAAAAGATTACAATATAAATATCGTTATTTCCGGCTATAGCCTCAAAGATCGTTCCCAGGCTAATCCGGTGCAGGCCGTCATGGGAGCAGGAACAGAGCTTAACTTCCTCATGGAACGGTCAGAGGACTACAAGACTAAGGCCAATCTTTCCTGGGTGCAGACCATGCAAGGCGATATTCATTCTGCCGAGGGTTCAGTTCAACCATTGGCCAAGCCACCAAGAGGCTATGCCAACGCAACATATGTTATTTCTGCAGACAACAATGTTGAAAGAGTCAGGTCTTGGGCTCAAGATTATAGTAGTGACGAACAAACCAGGAAACAGGAATGGGAGATTGAGAACTATTCTGGTCCATTACCACAAAGTTTTATGGCCAATATCAATCTAAATGAACTTGAAACCAAGGCAGATTACACTATTCCAAACTTTGAAACCACCAAACAACCATCTGATTTTGTGAATTCTGGTATTTACTTCAAAGATGGTGATCTCGAGCTACAAGGTGGTTATTTTGCTCAGGGGGCCAGAACTATTGTCGTGGGTGGTGATTTGATAATTACCGGTGATTTGGCGTATCAGGCTGGGGCCTTCTCCAAAGACAATCTTCCATCAGTGGGAATTGTTGTGGGTGGCGATATTACTATTAGAGATGATGTTAGAAGAATAGTGGGCAATTACTTTAGTCGAGGAGTGACTAGATTCAGAGATGGTTCGGGCGATGCCAATATTCGTCTAATTAATGAGGGCTTGATGATTGCCAACAATTTTGAGTTTTTGCGCGATATTACTCATGATCAAGAAGCTGATCAGTACAAGAAGCTGGTTGAGATAACCGCCGGGTACTTCATTGATAACAGTTACGCTGATCCAGAGATATTGCACCAAAATAATATTATCCACTTTGACGCGGACGAATTTGAGTCTCCTTCACTCTTAATATTTTATGACGGACGTGTTATTATAAATACACCTCCTGGTTTTGAGGACATTTCAACCAAACTACCCAAAGTGTGGGAAGAAATTCCAGCACCCTAGTTTTTGTTAAGTGGGGAATTATGTTAAAATAAAAGTAATGGGACTTTTTTCAAAACAAGAAAGTTACCTTGGGGTTGATATTGGCACAGCTTCCATCAAGGCTTGTGAACTGACTAACAAAAAAGGTCAGGCTTCTTTGACTACCTATGGCTTAGCGACTCTACCAAACGACCTAATAAAAAACGAGTCCTCAGAAGTCATTGTTGAAGTGACGGCGGCTCTCAAAAAAATAGTTCAAAGCGCAGGCGTGACCACCAAGAAAGTAGTTGCCTCTCTGCCAGCCTATGCCGTTTTTACCTTTGAGATTGATCTTCCCAAAATGGACGAAGACAAGCTCAAGACTCAAGTTCGCTTTGAAGCTGAAAAGTATATCCCGGCTCCTATTGCTGAAATGGTGGTTGATTGGGAAATTGTGGAAGAAGTTTTGTACAAACAGTCCAATCAAAACAACCAAGCTGAAGGTGAGGGAAATGTTTATTATCGTATTCTTATTACAGCTGCCCCCAGAAACCTCGTGACTCGCTATAGCCGAATTTTTGTTGGAGCAGGCCTGAAGCTAGAAAGTCTAGAAACAGAAGCCATGGCCTTGATTAGAGCTCTTATGGGAGAAGACAAGGGTTCAGCCCTTATTTTGGATATTGGAGCCACCGCGACAGATATTTGCCTGGTAGATGGCGGGTTCCCTCGTTTGAGTCGGGGAATAGAGTTTGGGGGCAATTTGGTCACTGACGCTATTGCCAAAAGCCTTAACATAGACAAAGACAGAGCAGAACAGTTCAAAAGAGATCAGGGTATCTACATTGGCAAAGATGAGTCTGATATTCCAGCCTCCGTTGGAGAAGTCACTGGAGTCTTGGTCAATGAAACCAAGAAAATTCTCAATATTTTTGAAGAGAAAAGAGGTAAGCAAGTCGAAAAACTTATCCTCACTGGTGGCTCAGCTCGGCTAAAAGGGCTAGGGCAACTGCTGGCCAAAGATTTGGGGGTCAAAGCATACGCGGGAAACCCTTGGGCCAGAGTCGAAACTCCAGCCAAAGTCGATGAGTCGGTCAAAAAAATAGCTCCAGAATTTGCGGTCTCGGTAGGGCTAGCCATGAGAAATATTTATTAGGACCACAGAGAATTCATATCATTACTAAATAAAAATAAAATGCCGGTTATAGATATCGAAGAAGAGAATAAAGAAGCTCAAGACGTTAAACCCAAAAGTTATACTTGGGTAGCAGTTTTGTTTTTGGTTTTTACGGTTATTCTTGTGGGTGGAGCTTTTGGAGCTGTTCTTTTTCTAGGTCAAAGTTATCAAGAGCAACAGACAACCGTAGAAGGGCAAATAAGCAATTTGGAAGTTAGCAAAAGAGCCAAACAAGAAGAAGCCAAACAAGCCATTGAGGTCAGCAAGAAGATCAATGACCTAAACACTCTTCTTGAAGATCATATTTGCATGTCCAAAGTTTTTGATGCAATAGAAAAAACAACCGACAAGAAGGTCTTTTTTGAAACCATAGCTCTAGAAGGGACCGAAGGCACTCTGGCCCTAGAAGGCAAGGCCGCGACCTATAAAGACGCTGCTGACCAGCTAGCAGTTTATCGAGCCCAAACAGATAGTTTTATGGAGGCTAGCACAAAGTCTGTGGCTTTGGTCGAAGATAGAGCTTCTGGCCGAACCTACGTTTCTTTTTCGCCTCAAATGAAACTCAACAAGGATCTTTTCTTGTGTGAAAGTAAAGACAACAAAGAAATAAGCAATAATAATAAATAGTTATGGCCCTTTCTTCAAGAAATTTAACCTTACTTTTATCTTTCATGGCTGTCGTTGTTTTGGGCGGCGGCGGGTACTTTGCCTATGATCAATATGGCAACATGGAGATCAAAAAAACTGAGCTTGAGACCAAACAGACCGAGAAAGAAGCTCTAGAACAAGAAGTAGCCGATCTCAACACTTTAATTACTGAGTATCAGAAAGCAAAAGCTAGTGTCTCGGAAGTCAACAATATTTTGCCCTCAAAAGAGGCTTTACCGGAACTTATTTATCAACTGGAAGACATTGCTTCAAAAGAGGCTGGCGTTCTATTTGAAGGAGCCTCTTTTAGTGAAGTCGAAGATACTACAGTCAGTGCTGCTCAGGCGGCAGCTTCCGGGCAGCCTGCCATCAAAAAGGGCCTTAAGAAGGTGGCTGTCAATGTTGGGGTCAGAGGTACTTATACTGGGCTGAAGCAATACCTTGATGCGCTTCAAGAGAATATGCGCTTGATAGACGTGACCTCTGTTGAGTTTTCATCCAACGTTGAGGAAGGGGAAGCAGCAGGTCTTAATGTTTTTGATTATAAAATTGGTATGCTAACTTATTACCAGGAACAATAATATGTCTAGAAAAACAAATCAGTTCAACATTTTGTCCGGATCTGTAGCTATTGTCTCTCTTGTTTGTTTTGTGGCGGCTTTGTTTGTGATTAATAATCCCATCAAAGCTCAAAGCTCAGCTATGATTCAGAAGTTTGAAAGTAAAACTACTGAGTCGCAAAACTTTAAGAATCTCAAAGAATTTTCTGATCTACCAATTAACGTTGATACTATTCAGGTGGGTAGAGATAATCCTTTTATCCCTTTTGATCAACCAGTAGAAGTAAGCGAATAGAATGGCCGAAGAAAGACAAAATCAGCAGATGGAAATAGGGAGGATGCTTGTGAAAGATGGCAAGCTGGATGAGGGGACTTTTCAGAGACTAGTTGACGAGAGTCAAAGACAGGGTCAGCCTTTTTTGACGTTGCTTTTGTCTCTCAAAGAAGTTCAAGCAGCTGATGTAGCCAAAGCTAGAGGTAGTCTCCTAGAAATCCCTTATATTGATCTAAAAGAGATCAATATCAAAAATGAAGATCTTAATTTTATCTCCAGGAACGCGGCCGAAAATTTCCGTATTATTTCTTTTGAAAAAGAAGATGATATTGTACGTTTTGCTATGGTCGATCCGGAGGACTTTAAGGCTCTGGAAGCGGTTGATTTTTTGACCAAGCGCAACAATCTCAAGGCCGAAATTTATATTACGACAGATGCTTCTTTTGAGGCAGCTGTAACTCAATACGAAACTCTCAAAAAAGAAGTTGGAGCGTTTATAGAAAAAGCAGAATTTGAATTTGACGAAGACAAAACCGAGGGGCTTTCTGAAGATGAGGTCGAGAAAATGGTTCAAGAAGCTCCCATTTCCAAAGCGGTCAATGTGATTATGACTCATGCCGTCGAAGGCCGGGCTTCCGATGTTCATATCGAGCCCATGGAAAAAGAGACAAGAGTTCGTTATCGGGTCGATGGCGTGCTTCACACGAGCCTAACCTTGCCCCAAAAAATCCATCCAGCCGTAGTGGCCAGAATCAAAGTTTTGTCCAAGCTTAAGATTGATGAAAGAAGAGTCCCACAAGATGGTCGTTTTCTGATGAGAGTTGATAACAAACAGATTGATGTTCGTGTCTCTACTTTACCCTTAGCTGGAGGCGAAAAAGTGGTCATGAGGCTTCTGGATAGAAGTAAGGGGGCCCTGACTCTAGAGGAGCTTGGCTTTGAAGGCCGTTCTATGAAGATCATCAAAGAAAACATCAAAGAGCCTTATGGGATGCTTCTGGTGACTGGTCCTACCGGCAGTGGTAAGTCAACAACACTTTATTCTATTCTTAGTCTGCTCAATAAAGATGGGGTCAATATTGTCACTATGGAAGATCCGGTTGAATACTATATGCCGGGAGTCAATCAGTCACAAATTCGTCCAGATGTGGGTTTGACTTTTGCTTCTGGACTACGTTCCATTCTTCGCCAAGATCCTGACATCATTATGGTCGGTGAGATCAGAGACAAAGAAACTGCCGAAATGGCGGTTCATTCAGCATTGACCGGGCATTTTCTGTTCTCAACGCTGCATACAAATTCGGCTGTGGGAGCTATCCCTAGGCTGGTTGATATGGGGATTGAGAAGTTTTTGCTCTCAGCTTCATTAAGTACCTTGGTAGCTCAACGGCTAGTTCGGAGAATTTGTGAAAAGTGCAAAGAAAAAACAGAGGTAGCAGAAGGGCTCAAAGAAAAGATAGAAAAAATTGTAGCTGATATGCCAGAGAAGGCCAAGAATAATGTTGATTTGGCTTCAGCAACCTATTATAAGGGGCAAGGATGCCAATCTTGTGGTCAGGAAGGGTATCGGGGGAGAGTTGGCCTCTTTGAAGTTTTGGATGTAAATGATAGAATAAAGAAAGCGGTTCTAGATAATGCTAGCAATGCCGAAATCATGGCCATAGCCAAAGAAGGTCAAGGAATGCTCACGATGGAGCAAGCTGGGGTGATCAAGGTTTTAGAGGGAGAAACTACTGTCGAAGAACTACTTAGAGTTATTTAGTATAATTTATATAGCCTTTCGTAACCAAAAAAAATGAGCGAGAAAAAACCTAAAATCTTGATTATCGAAGACGATCCATTTTTGCTCAGCATGTATGTGACCAAGCTGGAAGCTAATGAGTTTGAGGTTGCCTCAGAGGAGGACGGAGAGAAGGGGATTAAAGCTATCAAAGATGAACAGCCAGATCTGCTTCTTCTTGATATTCTTCTTCCAGGTAAAGATGGATTTGAGATTCTAGAAGACATGAAGACTGACGAGGAGCTCAAAGGTATTCCGGTTATCTTGTTGACTAATTTGGGTCAACGCAAAGATGTAGAAAAAGGTCTGGAACTTGGAGCTGTTGATTATCTGATCAAGGCCCATTTCACGCCTAGTGAGGTTATCACCAAGATAATGAAGGTTTTAGAAAAATCAGAAAAATAGCATAAAACAAACCATGGCTTCTTCTTATAAAACAAAGATAGAAAGCTATCTTGAAGTTGTTTTGAGTCAGGGCGCCTCTGATCTTCATATTACAGTTGGCAAACCACCCTCCATCAGGGTGGATGCGAGATTGTTTCCCATTGAAGGTGAGGTTGAGCTTGATGAAAAGGGGACCGAGGGCTTAATTAAGGCTCTACTGGACGAAGAACAACTGGCAAAATACATCAAAAATAGACAGTTAGATTTCTCTTATTCATATCAAGATAAGGCTCGTTTTAGGGTTAATGTTTTTTTTCAAAAAGGAACTTATGCTGCAGCTCTGCGGCTGATTCCAAAGAAAATATTCACGCTAGAAGAATTGGGTCTTCCAGAAACCGTGGCTGAGTTCACTGATCATAGTCAGGGCTTTGTTTTGATTGTGGGACCAACTGGACACGGTAAAACCACAACCTTGGTTTCTTTGGTCAATCTAATAAATAAGACTCGTGAAGAGCATATTATTACCATCGAGGACCCGATTGAATACACTTTTCCACATGAAAAATGTATGGTGGCCCAAAGAGAAATCTATGATGATGCCCATTCTTTTGCTGATGCCTTGAAGGCCAGTTTACGTGAAGATCCTGATGTGGTGTTAGTCGGAGAAATGAGAGACCTAGAAACTATTTCTTCAGCTTTGACTATTGCTGAAACCGGTCATCTTGTTTTTAGTACTCTTCACACCAATGATGCGGCGCAAACTATTGACCGTATTATTGATGTTTTTCCACCGCATCAACAAAATCAAATCAAAATTCAATTGGCCGGATCTTTACTGGGGATTGTTTCCCAGCGTTTGGTTCCGAGAATTGGCGGAGGACGAGTGCCGGTAGTTGAAGTTCTCAAAGTCAATTCAGCGGTCAAGAATCTCATCAGAGAAGGGAAAACTCATCAGATCAACAACATTATTCAGACAGGAGCTGAAGAAGGAATGATTCCTCTAAATAAATCATTGGCCGAGCTTGTACAAAATGAGATTGTTACAGAAGAGGATGCTTTTGCCTATACCAATAATCAGCGAGATTTAAAATCTTTACTCTAGCATGATTACTTTTAATTACCGTGTTCGGGACACATCTGGAAACGTTAAACTGGGTGCTATAGAGGCAGCCGATCTTAAGATAGCTACAGAAACACTTCAGAATCGTGGGTATCAGATTGTTGGTCTTGAAAAAGTAGAAAAAGTGGGAGTCATCAAAAGCCTAGAGAATTTGATGACGAGAGTTAGCGTCAAAGAGATTGCGCTTCTGTCAGAACAATTGGCGACTATGTTTGATGCCGGAGTACCCATCGTTGAGGCACTTCGTATTGCTAACAAACAAACAGACAACAAAAAACTTAAAGAAGCTTTGGGGAAAGTGTCTCAAGATGTAGAAGGGGGCGCCAAGCTTTCTTTTGCTCTGGGGCAGTATCCCAAAATTTTTAACCAATATTATGTTGGGATGGTGCGATCCGGAGAGGCTTCCGGACAAGTTTCCAGAAATCTCAATTTCTTGGCTCGCCAAATGAAAAAAACCTATGAGCTGCGCTCAGAAATCAGAGGAGCGCTAATGTATCCGGCTTTCATTGTGCTTGGAGTTGTTGCCGTGATGCTAATTGCGGTTTTTTATGTCTTACCCAATATGCTATCTGTTATTGAAGAGGCTGGGGTAGAGGACTTACCATGGTCGACCAAGGTCTTGATGGGCTTTACTGATTTTATGCAAAGTTACTGGTATATTATTGTGGGAATACTGGTGGCTGCCGGGGTTGGTTTTTACTTTTTCTGGAAAACAGAGAAAGGTCGCAAACAGTTTGATATGTTTCTCCTAAAGATGCCACTATTTGGCAAGATGATTCAAAAATACTACCTAGCTCAGTTTGCTAATAGTCTGTCTTCTTTGGTGGCTGGGGGTGTTCCTATTGTCGAGGCTTTTCAGATGGTCGGAGATATGATGCCCAACAAAGTTTATCAAGAAATATTTCACAAAACAGCCGAGAAAGTCAAAGGTGGTTCCAGAATTGCTTCTGTTCTCTCAAAGAAGATGGTCATTCCACCCATGCTTTCTAATATGCTAAGTGTGGGAGAAGAAACCGGGAAGGTTGATCAAATTCTAGATAAACTGGCCGATTATTACCAAACTGAAGTAGATAATCAGGTCAAGGGGCTAGTTTCTCTCATTGAACCCATTATGATGGTTGTTCTTGGTATTGGCGTGGGCATTATTGTTAGTGCCGTGCTGCTGCCAATGTACAATTTGGCTTCTTCTTTCTGATCTGATAAATTTGTTAGTAGACGTTATTGTGCTATACTAAGGCTAGATTTTTGACGAAGTTCAAAAATATTTTTTCAAAGTCGAAATTAAAAATTAAAACACATTGAAAGGGGGTGACAAAATGAAAAAGCAAAAAGGTTTTACACTGATTGAACTCTTGGTTGTTATTGCCATCATTGGTATCTTGGCCGCTATTGTTCTCGTGGCTCTAAATTCAGCCAGAGTTAAAGCTCGTGACTCCAAAAGAGCTGGAGACATCTCCAATTTGAAGGGGGCTATGGAGCTTTTTAACGATGAAAGTGGTAGCTACCCAGTCTACTTAGGAACAGGTGCTACGACTGTTAATGATGCTGGTAGCCCAACCGCAGCTAATTTCAACAGTTTGTTTGGCAATGCCGGGTTTACCAAGTTTGCCAAGACCAAACCAGTCGATCCTAGTGACAAAGCTGGGACAAACGATTCAGCCGCTGGCAACTTGTTCTGGTATGGTTACGGATCATCAACTGATGGTTCTGTCTACAAGTTTGACTACTACAACGAACAAGTCAAGCTTAGAAAAAGTGTGCCTTAATCTAGGCTAGAAACGGTGGGCTTCGGGCTTGCCGTTTCTTTCTTTTTATGAACTCATGCGTCAGAGACTAAAAATTCTACTGCCAATTCTGGGTGTGGTCTTGCTTGTTTTGGGCGGACTGCTTTATTATCGTTATGTTTATTACCCAACTTTGGGTGTTATTGGCGTGGCCACCGAGCCTGAAGGAGCCACGGTTATTTTGGGCGGCCAAGAAGAGGGAGTTACTCCGCTTGAGGTTTTTAGGGGGACGGGCACACACACATTAGTTTTGGAAAAAGATGGTTATCAGAGCTTTGAAACAGAAGTTGTCGTGGAAGGAGGTCATCATCAGGTACTTGGTTATGTTTTGATGAAAGAGTAGGCTATGTTTTTTATTATTTTATTCTTCATTTTTGTGCTAGGAGCTGCCGTGGGCAGTTTTTTGAATGTGGTTATTTATCGCCTCCATAGTAAGGAGGGGATGGTTTTTTCTAGTTCCAAATGTCCTCATTGCAAAAGAAGACTTGGGGTAGCTGATCTAGTGCCGCTTTTTTCCTTCCTTTTTTTGAGTGGCAAGTGCAGGTACTGCCAGAAAGAAATTTCTTGGCAATATCCGGTGGTTGAATTTGTCACGGGACTTCTTTTTGTCATAATCTTCTATTTTAAAGGAGGGATAGAGTTGTTTTTGTCATTTGACCTGATCTTGTTTTTGAATATATTGTTTCTTCTGATTGTCAGCAGCTTTTTGATTTTGATTTTTGTCTATGATTTGAAGCATTATCTAATTCTGGATAGAGTCTTGTTGCCGGCCTATCTGGTAACCCTTTTGGCGCTGCTCTTAACTGATACAAGTCAGATTGTCTTTCACCTTCTGGGGTCGTTTATTTTTGGTTTTTCACTTTTTTTGATTTACTATATTTCTAAGGGAGAATGGATTGGGGGAGGGGATGTCAAATTGGCTTTTTTGCTTGGCTTAATGATAGGCTTTCCGGAGATTATGGTTACTTTTTTCCTGGCTTTTGTGGGGGGAGGCTTGGTAGCCTGCGTACTGATGCTTCTTGGGAAGAAAAAGCTTCATGACAAGTTGCCACTTGGAACTTTTCTGTGTCTAGCCGCTTTTTTAAGTTTTTTTATTGGGACCGGCATGATAGAATGGTATCTAGGACTTCTAGGTTTAGAATAATGAAGATTAGAAAAAACAACAAGGAAGCAGGATTTTCGTTCGCTGAGTTAATGGTGGTTATTTCTATCACTGTTATTTTGGCAACGCTTGTTTTTGTGGCCTACAGAAGAGGGCAAGATAATTATGATCTCAACAACGCGGCTGAAAAAATTGTGGCCATTACGCGTCAAGCTCAGAATTATGCCAAAAGTGGGGTGGTTCAAGTTCAAGGGGAGGTGGCGA
>JAHIRA010000137.1 GCA_018818905.1 Patescibacteria group bacterium
AGGGGGTGCTATTTTTGCTCAAAGTCACTAATGCCTATAATGAAGGATCTTGTGTAATCCTTGTCATCGACCACGATACTAGTAAGGTGCCTTCTTCCAAAAGGGTTGTCTGTAGCGCAAGAAATCACTAATTTCCCCTTTATCAGTCTCTCTGGGATCTTGAATTTGATTACTGGGAAAGGAGTATGAGTATCATTCTCAACTTCAATGAGCCTGAGATGGCACGAACCCTCTTTGTCACTGTGTGCAACAAGTGCATTGCAGATTAGCGTGAACATGTAACACACTTCTGGGTAGAAGAGCCCACCATCTTTCCCGATGACGGTGATGATTCTATCCTTGATCTCGACGGTTCCTGTCTCGAGAAATTTCGCGCTAGCCGCAATTTGTTGTTTATGTGTCAAATCAGTCATTGCAGTTATCCTCCTTGCAAAAAGTGTTTCCTCTTTATTACCACGAAAGTCTATTCTTGTAAAGCCATATAGTATTTGTTTCAACTGGGTTACTGTTAGAGAGATACGACCGGCTTAAAACTCTTGTCATCCACACACAATTCTGTTTTAATATAAGAGTTATTAAACTTATCTAAAACTTCAAGGAAAGCTTTTTGCTTTTCTAGCTTAATGATTTAAAAAATTATGCCCAGAGAGTACTCATTAGAAAAAACACGAAATATTGGAATCATTGCCCATATTGATGCCGGTAAAACTACTGTTACCGAGCGCATTCTTTTTTATACTGGAATTTCTCACAAAATTGGTGAAGTTCACGAAGGTGAAGCCGTCATGGACTGGATGGAACAAGAAAGAGAGCGCGGTATCACCATAACTTCTGCTGCCACCACTTGCTTCTGGCAAGACAATCGCATTAACATTATCGATACTCCTGGTCACGTTGACTTTACCGTTGAGGTTGAAAGATCTTTGCGCGTCCTTGATGGCGGTGTCGTTGTCTTTGATGGTGTGGCTGGCGTTGAGCCGCAGTCAGAGACCGTTTGGCATCAAGCTGACAAATACAAAGTTCCTCGTATTTGCTTTATCAACAAAATGGATCGTACCGGGGCTGATTTCTATGCCGCTGTCGATTCTATCTATGATCGTCTTACCAAAAAAGCCGTTCCCGTGCAGCTTCCAGTCGGTGCCGAAGATAATTTTGAAGGCATTATTGATCTTTTCTCAGAAAAGATGATGGCTTTTGAAGGTGAAATGGGAGAAACAATTGTTGAAAAAGAAGTTCCGGAAGATATGAAAGAGAAAGTCAAAGAATTCAGAGGCAAAATGATTGAGCAAATTGTCGAAAACGATGAAGAACTCATGGAGAAATATCTGGGTGGAGAAGAAGTCAAAGTCGAAGATCTCAAAAGAGTTCTAAGACAAGCCGTCATAGACAATGAGCTTATTCCCATTTTTTGTGGAACTGCCTTAAAAAATAAGGGCGTACAACCCGTATTGGATGCGGTTATAGAATTTTTACCCTCTCCTCTTGATGTTCCACCAGTTGAGGGTGAAGATGCCAAAGACCCATCCAAAAAAATTATTCGCACAGCTGATGACAACGAACCCTTCACTGGTTTGGCTTTCAAAGTAGCCACCGATCCTTTTGTTGGAAAACTTGTTTTCTTCAGAGTTTATTCCGGAACCCTTGAATCCGGTTCCTATATTGTTAATGCTTCTACCGGCAAAAAAGAAAGAGTCGGTCGTATTCTTCGCATGCATTCTGACAAAAGAGAAGAGGTCAAAGAAATGTATGCCGGAGATATTGCTGCTATTGTCGGTGTCAAAGACACCACCACAGGTGACACTCTTTGCGACCCAGAGCATCCGGTTATCCTAGAAAAAATCACCTTTCCCGAACCAGTTATCTCTATTGCCATCGAGCCCAAAACAAAAGCTGACCAAGAAAAAATGGGCAACGCCCTCAAGGCTCTCTCCGAAGAAGATCCAACTTTTGTGGTCAAAACCGAGGAAGACACCGCCCAAACACTTATCAAAGGTATGGGTGAGCTTCATCTTGATATTATCGTTGACCGTATGAGAAGAGAATTCAAAGTCGAAGCCAACGTTGGTAAGCCTCAAGTTGCCTACAAAGAAACAATCAAAAAATCGGCCGAAGCCGAAGGTAAGTATATCAAACAGTCTGGTGGTCGTGGTCAATATGGCCATGTCTGGCTCAGAATTGAACCACTCAAAGAAGAAGATAAGGACTTCGAATTTCTCAATGAAATCAAGGGCGGAGTCATCCCTCAGGAATTTATCCCAGCTGTCGAAAAAGGTATCAGACAGTCCAAAGACAACGGTGTGGTGGCCGGCTACCCCATGATTGATTTCAAAATTACGCTCTTTGATGGGTCTTTTCACGAAGTTGACTCCTCAGAGGCATCTTTCAAAATTGCTGGTTCTATGGGACTCAAAGAAGCGGCCAGAAAAGCCGATCCCATTCTTCTTGAGCCCATCATGAAAGTAGAAGTCATTACTCCGGAGAAATACATGGGTGACGTCATTGGTGATCTCAATTCCAAAAGAGCTCAAATAGAAGAAATGACAGATCGTGGACAAATGAAAGTGGTCAAAGCCTTGGTCCCTCTAGGTTCAATGTTTGGCTATGCCACAGCTCTTCGCTCTATGTCTCAGGGCCGGGCTAACTACACTATGGAATTTGCCAAGTATCAAGAAGTACCTCCAAATGTCGCCAAAGAAATAGTTGAAGGCAAAGAAAAAGCAGGGGGCAAATAAAACACTATTCGCTTTGTTTCAAATAAAAAAAAGGGCCACCTGGTCTCCGCGGGGAGAGAGGTGGCTTTTGGAATCACTCGATTTCAATTTCAACTTCAGTTTCTCCGTATTTCAGATTGTACTGTGTGACAGAGTAAAGCATCCAGGCATCCCAGATTGCTTTTGTTCTGTAGTAGTCCACCAGAGAGACAGTGGGGTGACCAAGGCCAATCGCGCTGAAAAAACCTGCTAGGCTTGATTTCTCTCTCAGAGTTATCCCACATCTCTCCACTTGTTGCATCAGGGCTCCAAGCTCGGTTTCAACTTTGCCGTCAAGAAACTTGACGACTTTCAGCAATCCGCCAGGATAGCTTCCAAGGTCCCGTACAAACGCCAACTCAATAAGTGTTGAGAGCGGGAATGATTTTTTTTCAACCCCGCCTTTATTGGTTTTTTTCAGTAAGACAATTATCACTGTGGTTCTAGGTATCATAAGCCCCATTTTCTGCCCCTCCTTTATGTTAAAAGGCTATGAAGAGTATCTCCTTTCTTCTAGTATGTCAAGAGCCTACCAAAAATTTATTACTATTTTTAAGTTACTGCCGGGCAAACAAAAAGTCAATTTCCATTATTGTGTATTCACTTTGCTAACTCCAGGCCCAGCCCAGAGTCAGCAAAGGGAAGTGGTTATTGGGATTTGTGACTTGGTGATTCCTCCGCCCACTGTGTATTAAATTAAGTTGAACACCACACTCCATTATGATAACCTAGACGCAAGCGGAGGAGGTCTCAGAAGTTTAGAAAGATAACCAAGAAAAGAAATGAACAAAGACTCTCTCTATGACATCACAAGGCTAGTCAACAAGACCGGTGACAGATGTATTGTGTGCGAAGAAGGGCAGCCCTCCCTGGTCATCATGAGCTTTGAAGATTACGAGCACATGATTGACAATAGTTTCCTAGGAGAAAAAGATTTTGAAGAGCCGGTAGATTTTTCAGAAGATTTTTCTAGAGAAGAAGCCCCACCAAATTCAGAAGAGGCTTTCCTGGGTCAGGATTCGGAATCACTAGATTTCACTTCAGAAGAGAAAACAAAATCAGAAGAACCGCTCTATTATTTTGGTGAAGAAAAATAACCAGCTATCCACAGCTACTGACAATGGGCATATCGACTCCATCTGAAGCCTTGTGGTACAAAACTTTTTGCCTTTCCTAAGCGATGTTTCAGAATAGTCGCTTTTATTTGTCAGAAAGTTATAAAATAGCTTGATCTTTTTTTAAAAGCTGGTAAAATGACGCTTAGCACTTAGATTGCTTTTGTAATTTTTTGTGTTTGTTTTTAAGTAAATTAATCTTTCAAGGAGAAAATTAAAATGGCCGAAAAATTTGACCGATCAAAACCCCATGTCAACATTGGAACTATTGGTCACGTTGACCATGGCAAGACTACCCTAACCGCTGCCATCCTCAAAGGAATTAACGAAAGAGGAATTGGTAAATCAGAAATCAAAGACGTTGGGGAAATTGACAAAGCCCCCGAAGAAAAAGAACGTGGCATCACTATTGCTACTTCTCACTGTGAATACGAATCTCCCAATAGACACTATGCTCACGTTGACTGTCCTGGTCATGCTGACTACATCAAAAACATGATCACTGGTGCAGCTCAAATGGATGGTGCTATTTTGGTTGTGTCTGCCGCTGATGGTCCTATGCCACAAACCAGAGAACACATTCTTCTGGCCAAACAAGTTGGTGTTCCTTCCATTGTTGTCTTTCTAAATAAAGTTGATCAGGTAGATGATCCAGATCTTATAGAACTAGTTGAAGAAGAAGTCAGAGACCTTCTTAAGAAATATGAATTTCCAGGAGACGAAGTTCCCATCATTCGTGGATCAGCCCTCAAAGCTCTAGAAGATTCCAAAGGTGATGACGGAAAATGTATCGAAGAACTTCTAACTGCTCTTGACGAATATATCCCACAACCAAAGCGCGACGAAGACAAACCTTTCCTAATGCCTATAGAAGACATCTTCTCCATTGAAGGTCGTGGTACAGTAGTTACCGGTAGAATTGAGAGAGGTATTGTCAAGCTTAACGACGAAGTCGAAATTGTTGGTATCAAAGACACTCAGAAAACAGTCGTTACCGGAATCGAAATGTTCAACAAACAGCTCGATGAAGGAAAAGCTGGTGATAACGCTGGTATCCTGATTAGAGGTACCAAGAAAGAAGATGTTGAAAGAGGACAAGTTCTAGCCAAGCCTGGTAGTATTACTCCTCATTCCGAATTTGAAGCTGAACTCTACGCTCTGACAAAGGAAGAAGGTGGACGTCACACAGCTTTTGCCAATGGTTACAAGCCCCAATTCTATATCAGAACCACCGATGTTACCGGTGAAGTCACTCTTCCAGAAGGAACCGAAATGGTCATGCCTGGTGACACCGCTAACGGCCTCATCATCAAACTCGGAGCCCCTGTGGCTATGGAAGATGGAATGCGTTTCGCTATTCGCGAAGGTGGACGCACAGTTGGTGCCGGTGTTGTAACCAAGATCATCAAATAATTATCAATTCTAACGGATTAGAAACGTGGCCACCAAGAAACAAGATCAACCAGACAAGACCGAGGATAAACCCAAGAGTGAATTCCAAAGAGTTCGCATCAAGATCAAAGCTTATGATCACAAGCTTATTGATCAGTCGGCAACACAGATTGTAGAAACTGTTCTTAGAACAGGAGCCGACATCTCGGGTCCCATCCCTCTACCTACAGAAAAGCATCGAGAGACGGTTCTCAAGTCTCCCTTCGTCTACAAGGATTCACGCGAACAGTACGAAACGAGAGTTCATAAAAGGTTGATTGATATTTCTAATCCAAGTACGAAGACTATCGAATCGCTGACGAATCTAAGTCTGCCTGCTGGTGTAGATGTCGAGATCAAGATGTAGATAGTCCAAAGCTAGATTCTCGGGGAAGTGTAGCTTTGAGATTCTAGTTTTTGTTTCCCTTCTAGACCCAATCTAATTTATTCCGTCCATACAAGAATCATGAAATCACTTCTAGGTAAAAAAATTGGCATGTCACGTGTCTTCTCAGAAGATGGTCAGGTTACCACTGTAACTCTAGTTGAACTTGGCCCATGTGTGGTTTTGGCTCAAAAAAGCCAAGAAAAAGATGGTTATCAAGCCATTAGGCTTGGTTATGACAAGAGGGGCAAAGAAGGTGACGACAAGATCAAAGGCAATCAAGACAGAAGTTTTAGATTTGTCAAAGAAGTTAAAACTGACGACGAACACAAAGCAGGCCAAGAGATTGACCTAGGACAGTTTGAGGTTGGCGAGATTGTAGACGTGATTTCAACCCCTAAAGGAAAAGGTTTTAGTGGTGTCGTCAAGAGACATGGTTTTCATGGTGCTCCAAAAACTCACGGTCACAAGCATGATCATAGAGGTTCTGGTTCTATTGGATGCGCCTTTCCGCAGCATGTCATGAAAGGCAAAAAGATGGCCGGTCATCAAGGCCATACCAGAGTCACAGTCAAGAATCTAGAAATTGTCAGAATAGATCCCAAGAAAAACCTCATGGCTCTGTCAGGGTCACTTCCAGGATGCAGAAATGCTTATTTACAAGTTGTTTCCAGACAAGAAAAAAAGGAGGCTAAGAAAGACTAATGCTCAAAGTAGACGTTTACAACCACAAAGGTGAGAAAATTGGTCAAGAAGAGCTTGAGGCCAAAATTTTTGATATTAAACCCAAAGAAGAATTGGTTCAGAAAGTTATCAGAGCCATTATGGCTGCCAAAAGAAATCCTATTGCTCACACCAAAACTAGATCAGAAAGACGTGGCGGTGGTACCAAACCCTGGAAACAAAAGGGGACTGGTCGGGCCAGAGCTGGTTCATCTCGTTCTCCAATTTGGAAAAAGGGTGGTGTAACTTTTGGTCCCAGAAACGATAGAAACTTTACAGTAAAGATCAACAAGAAAGAAAGAAGAAAAGCTTTGTTCATGTCTCTTAGTTCCAAGGTTTCAAACAAGAAACTGCTACTTCTAGACAAGATGGAACTAAAAGCTCCCAAGACCAAAGAAGTGACAACTCTCCTTGAGAATCTCAAGCTAGATAGCAAAGTTCTCTTCATTACTCCAGAAAAGGACAATAACGTTTACAAATCCGTTCGCAATATCAAGGGCGCCAAAACACTGACTGCTTCAACCCTTAACGTACTAGATGTGGTTAACTATGAATACTGCTTGATGCCAAAGGAAGTTCTAGGAAAGATTCAAGAAGTTTATTTGAAAAAGGACTAAGTAAATCAAGAAGATGGGAATTTTAGATAAAATTTCAAAGAAAGATAAAGCTACTGGCAAAAAGACCAAAGTTAATGCCAAGAAAGCTCCCAAGAAAGCCAAGAAAACCAAGGCCAATATTTTTTCTAGTGCTTACAAAGTTCTCAAGAAACCTCTAGTTACAGAGAAGGGAACTTTCATGCAGGCCGATGGCAAATATCTCTTTGAAGTCAGCAAAGATAGCTCCAAGGACGAAGTTGCCCAGGCTATCAAAAAAGCCTATGGGGTCACTTCCGTCAAAGTTAATATCATTAATGTTAAAGGCAAAAGTCGCCGACTTGGGAAAACTACCGGAAAGACATCTGCCTACAAGAAGGCTATTGTGACCCTAGCCGATGGTGACTCGATTCAAATTTACGAAGGAGTATAGATAATATAAGTTATGCCGAACAAGAAATACAATCCAACATCTCCTGCCAGAAGATACCTAACCGTGTCTGACTTCAGTACTTTGACCAAAAAGAAGCCAGAAAAACGACTTTGTTCAGTTCTACAAAAGAAAGCTGGTCGAAACAACACTGGTAAAATCACTATTCGTCATAGAGGCGGAGGGAGAAAAAGACTTTATCGTCTGGTAGATTTTTCTAGAAAGAATTTCAATCTCACTGCCGAAGTCTTGGCCTTAGAGTACGATCCTAACCGCAGTGCTCATATTATGCTAGTTCAGTACGAAAGTGGCAAAAAAAGTTACTACCTGGCTCCTGAAGGTATCAAGGTTGGTGACAAAGTTGTCTCCAGTGAAGCCAAAGTTGAAGCCAAGACAGGCAATCGTATGCCTCTTGAGCATATTCCGGACGGTAATACAGTTTACAATATTGAACTCGTTCCCGGTGCCGGTGGCAAGATGGCCAAATCAGCTGGTAGTAGTGCTGTCCTCATGATCACAGACGCTGGTTTCGCCCAACTCCGTCTTCCTTCAGGCGAAGTCAGGACTGTGAGCCAAAAGTGTCTTGCTTCTGTTGGTCAGCTAAGCAATACCGAGCACGGCAACGTGGTTATCGGCAAAGCCGGTCGAGTCAGACTTATGGGTAGAAGACCTCATGTTCGCGGTAAGGCCATGAACCCTGTCGATCATCCTCATGGTGGAGGAGAGGGGCGAGCTCCTATTGGTATGGTGCATCCCAAGACTCCTTGGGGCAAGCCAGCCCTAGGTGTCAAGACTAGAAAGAAGAACAAGAAGTCGAATGCTAGTATCATCAGAAAAAAGAAGGGTCGAAAGAGATAAGACCCCTTGACCCGTAGCTATAAATTAGTTATCATCAGTAGTCAGTAGAATTTAAAAATATGTCAAGAAGTTTAAAAAAAGGGCCCTTCGCAGATCCTAAACTCCTCAAAAAAGTTCAGGACACAACGGACAAGAGCAAGATTATCAAGACTTGGTCCAGAAGCTCAACTATTTTCCCAGAGATGGTTGCTTTTACATTTGGTGTTCACAACGGCAAAGATCATACTCCTGTTTTTGTCACCGAAGAAATGGTTGGTCATAAACTAGGTGAATTTTCTCCCACCAGAAAATCAGTTGTTCATGGTGGACGTATGGCCAGAGAAGAAGCTGCCGCAGCTGCTAACGTTGAAAAAGAAAAGGCCGCTAGTGTTCCAGAAGATTCAAAAGAAAAAGAAAGCTAATGAAGACACAGACACGACTCAAAAATTTGCATGTTGCCCCAAGAAAAGCCCGTCTCGTCGCTAATCTTATTCGTGGTCTTGATGTAGAAGAGGCCAAAAATCAGCTACATTACCTCAACAAGAAGTCGGCTCCTCATTTTGAAAAGCTTCTCAAATCTGCTATCGCCAACGCTGAAAACAATTTCAGTCAGGTGGAAAGCAATCTCTTTGTTGCAGAAGTTTTTGTTGATGAGGGTCCGGTTTTCAAAAGATGGCAGCCTCGCGCCTTTGGCCGAGCTTTTCCAATTCTCAAGAAAACCTGTCATGTTTCTCTTCTTCTTGACGAAAAAGAAGAAGGCAAGAAACTGACCAAGAAAACTGACAAGAAAGAGACGGAAGCAGACAAAGCCCCCAAGAAGGCCAAAACTCTCAAGAAAGCTGGAAGTCAAGGCCAAGACAATCAGAGAGGTCTTGGCAAAAAGATAACCGGAGTTAAAGACAAGTTCTTTAGAAGAAAAAGTGGTTAAGTTTAGATATTTTACTTACTAATCTCTTGATACCGTGGGACAAAAGGTACATCCAATTTCATTTCGACTCGGAAATCTTCAAACCTGGCGCTCAAAGTGGTTTGCCAACAAAAACGACTATCGCCACCTCTTGAAGAAAGATTTTGAATTGAAAAAGTTAATTATGGACAAGCTTAGAAATGCAGCTATTGCCAAGATTGAAGTTGAAAGATCTCCCCGCGTAGTCAACATTAATATCTTTTCTTCAAGACCAGGTATAATCATTGGTCGTGGTGGAGCTGGCATAGAAGAGCTCAAGAAAGACATTACTGAAATGATTCAAGAAAAGGTTAAGGTTGATATTAATATTCAAGAAATTAGAAAGCCGGAAACAGACGCTCATCTTGTTGGCTTCCTTATTGCTGAACAGCTAGAAAAGAGAGTTCCTTTCAGAAGAGTTATCAAACAATCTCTGGAAAGAATCAAACAGAACCCAGAAATTCAGGGAGCCAAAATTATGGTCGCTGGAAGATTAGACGGTAGTGAAATGTCCAGAAGAGAATGGGTTAGTTTTGGCAAAATTCCACTTCACACTATCAGAGCAGACGTTGATTTTGCTACATACGAAGCCAAGACCACTTACGGAATTATTGGTATCAAAGCCTGGCTCTATAAGGGAGAGGTTTTTGACAAGAAGAAAGAAGATACCGACGCAGAGACAGAACAAGAAAAAGTAAAGTCCTAAAGAGAAGCATATGTTAATGCCCAGGAAAGTAAAACATAGAAAATGGCACAAAGGTCGCAGCCGAAATCGCGCAGTTTCTAAGGCCGGCAACCAGGTTTCTTTTGGTAGCTATGGTCTTAAGTCCTTAGGGAGTAGCTGGATTACCGCCAGACAGATTGAGGCGGCCAGAAGAGCCATGACTCGCTATGTTCAGCGCGGTGGCAAGATCTGGATCAGAATTTTCCCAGACAAGCCCGTAACTCAGAAAGGCGCCGAAACTCCCATGGGTAAAGGTAAAGGAGCTGTTGATCACTTCGTTTTCAATTGCCAGCCCGGAAGAATGATTTTTGAAATAGATGGTGTTAGCCAAACAGTGGCTCGTGAAGCCATGACCTTGGCTGCTCACAAACTTCCAGTCAAGACTAAGTTTATTGTCAAATAAGATGGAATTAAAAGAACTTCGTCAAAAAACGCAACCCGAACTTCAGAAACTTCTTGCTCAAAGAAGAGAAGATTTTCGCGAGATCAATTTTAAGATTTCCCAAAGACAGTACAAGAACTACCAGGAACGTGGCACGGTCAAAAAGAATATTGCACAAATTCTGACCGTCATGAAAGAGAAAGAGCTTCTAGAAGAGACTACTAAAGAAAGTAAGTAAATAGTATGAAAAAAGATAAGCCAACAATTGAAGATAAGGAAGTTATTCGCAAGAAGCTGACCGGAGAAGTCGTGAGTGACAAAATGGACAAAACTGTGGTCGTGATGGTCAAAACCATCAAGGCTCATCCAAAGTACAAGAAACGTTACCAAGTTTCTACCAAGTATCATGCTCATGACCCAGAGAACAAGCACAAGGAAGGCGAGAAAGTCACTATAGTGCTAGACAGACCCAGATCCAAGAACAAAAGATGGAGAATCGTAGAATCTAAGTAGTTATTATGATTATAGTTCAAACCAGACTAAAAGTTGCTGACAATACGGGGGCCAAAAAGGTGCAATGCATCAAGGTTCTTGGTAGTGGCGGTAAAAATTCTGCTCAGATTGGCGATGTTATTACTGTGGTTGTCAAAGAAGCTCTTCCCGGCGGTATGATCAAGAAGAAAACTATCGCTCAAGCTGTTATCGTTAGACAGAGGAAAGAGTATCGTCGTAAAGACGGATCTTTTATCCGTTTCGATGAAAATGCCGTGGTTATTCTTGAAGGAACGGAACCCAGAGGAACTCGTATTTTTGGACCAGTTGCTAGAGAGCTTCGAGCCAAAGGATACAAGAAGATTGTTTCGCTAGCTCCTGAAGTAATTTAAACCTATGAGAATTAGAAAGAGTGACAATGTGGTCGTGATCTGCGGCAAAGATAAGGGTAAGAAAGGCAAAGTCAATGAAGTTTTTCATGAGAAAAATAGAGTTGTTGTTGAAGGTGCAGGCAAGATGATTCGTCATGTTAAGCCAAAAAAAGAAGGTGAAAAAGGCCAAAGAATAGAATTCTTTGCTCCTATTCATGCTTCAAATGTAGCCCTTGTTTGTGGCAAATGTAACAAAGCAACCAGAATCGGTATGAAGAAGATCAAAGATGGCAATAAGCAACGTTTTTGCAAGAAGTGCCAAGAAAATTTAGATTAACGATTATTTTGATAAAATGTCAGACTTAAAGAAAAGTTACCAAGACAAGGTGAAGCCAATTCTCAAAGAGAAGTTTGGCTACAAATCAGAGATGGAAATTCCCAAGCTTGAGAAAGTGATTGTTACTATTGGCGCTGGGAAAGCCTTGAAAGACTCAAAGCTTCTTGATATGATGATTGAAAACCTTAGAAGGATTACAGGTCAGCAGCCAGCCAAGACCAAGGCTAAGACCTCTATTTCCAACTTTGGCATTAGAGAAGGGATGACGGTCGGTCTAAAGGTAACTCTCAGAAAAGACAAGATGTATGACTTTGTCAATAGACTCGTTAATCTAACCCTGCCTCGGGTTAGAGATTTCCAGGGCATCGAAGACAAATCTTTCGATTCTCAGGGTAATTATTCTCTGGGTTTCAAAGAGTATACTGTTTTCCCGGAAATCACCGGCGGAGAGGTCGAAAAAGTCCATGGCCTCGAGGTCACAATCAAGACTACGGCCACCACAGATAAAGAGGCCAAGGCTCTGCTGACAGAATTAGGTTTTCCATTTAAGAAAAAATAGCTATGGCTAGAAAAGCACTTATCGCAAAAGCAGCAAAGAAACCCAAGTTTTCCACAAGAATTGTTAGAAGATGTTCTTTATGTGGAAGGCCACGGGCTTATATGAGAAGGTTCGGTATTTGTCGCATTTGTTTCAGAGAAAAGGCAAACCAGGGTGAGATTCCTGGAGTTAGAAAAGCTAGTTGGTAAAATATATATATGACAGATCCTATCGCAGACATGTTAACTCGCATTAGAAATGCACAGGCTGTTTCAAAGTCAGAAGTGAAACTTCCTAATTCAAAGATTAAACATAGCCTGGCCAAGATACTTATGGCCGAAGGTTATCTTGCTAGTGTCCAAATCCAGAAATCAAAGGACACCCCACAAGATGTTCTTCTTCTAGTTTTGAAATACGACAAGAATGGTGAGGGTGTCATTAAAGAGATCACAAGAGTCAGTAAACCTGGTCAACGGATTTATACTGCTGCCAAAAAGGCTCCAAAGTTTATGCAAGGACTTGGTGTTGGTATTATTTCAAGTTCCCATGGCCTCATTACCGACGAGGAAGCCCGCAGAAGAAAGATCGGTGGAGAATTAATTTGTAAGCTTTACTAATGTCTAGACTAGGAAAACAACCTCTTGAAATTCCAGATGGAGTTGAGGTGACAATTGAAGATAGAAAGGTAGATGTTAAAGGTTCAAAAGGAACACTGGTTGTTAATATAAATCCCAGAGTAAAAGTTGAACAGAAAGATAAAGAACTAATTCTGACCGTTGATAACAAAGAAGAAGATAGCGTTACTTGGGGCATGACTTGGTCAAACATTAACAATGCTTTGCAAGGCGTATCAAAGGGTTTCGAGAAGAAACTTGAGATCAATGGTGTTGGATATAAAGCTCAGGCTCAGGGTAAGAAAATTGTTCTAAGTCTTGGCTATTCACATCCAATTGAGCTTGAAGCTCCAGAAGGCATTGAGTTTAAAGTTGAAGAAAATATTATCACCGTTTCTGGATATGATAAACAAGAAGTTGGAGAAATGGCCGCCATTATCCGTTCCAAAAAGAAGCCAGAACCCTATAAAGGAAAGGGAATCAAGTATATTGATGAACATATTAGAAGAAAAGCCGGCAAGAAAGCTGCCACCACTGAATAATATTTAGACAATGAAGACAAGAACAAGCAAACGAATTATTCGTCACAAAAGAGTTAGAGCCAGAGTTAACGGAACCAAAGATGTTCCAAGGCTTTCGGTTTATAGAAGCCACAAGCATCTGGTTGTGCAACTCATTAATGATCAAGAAAGCAAGACTCTTTTGGGACTTTCTGATGCGTCAATTTCCGGCAAGGCTACCAAGTCAGAGAAAGCAGAAAAACTTGGTGCCGAATTTGCCAAGAAGGCCCTAGACCTGAAAATTGACAAAGTTGTTTTTGATAGAGGTGGCAATTTGTACCTGGGTCGGGTTCAGAAGTTTGCCGAGGCAGCTCGTAAAGCAGGCCTGAAGTTTTAATAATAGATAGTTTAATAGATAGTCGAAATGGCAAAGTTTGGTAGAAAATTCAAAAGAAGAGAGAAACCTGAATTTGAGCAGGAACTTGTTGATATTGCTCGTGTAGCCAGAATTGTCGCTGGTGGACGTCGAATGCGTTTTAGAGCCACTATTGTCATTGGTGACAAAAAGAAGAGAGTCGGTATGGGTGTAGCCAAAGGAAATGATGTTAGCACAGCCATAGAAAAAGCCGTTGCTCAAGCCAAGAAAAATATGGTCAGTGTTTCTATCACTCCAGACGGAACCATTCCTCACGAAGTCACAATCAAAAAAGGTGCCTCCAGACTTTTCCTTAAACCTGCCTTCAAGGGCACAGGTATCATTGCCGGTGGATCAGTTAGGCAAGTGATGGAGATGGCCGGAGTCAAGAATGTTTTTGGTAAAATTTATGGCACCAACAACAAGCTGAACAATGTCCAGGCTGCCATTGAGGCACTAAAAAGTCTTCAGACCAAAGAAGAAATATTTGCCAAAAGAGGCAAGAAACTAGAAGTTAAAGACGTTGTCAAAAAGGTCCTAGCTAAGCCAATCAAGAAAGTTGTCAAAAAAGAGTCTAAACCAAAGAAATGATCACACTTCATACTCTAAAAACAACCAAAGAAGACGCTAAAAAAAGAAAAAGAGTTGGCCGTGGTGGAGCTCATGGAACTTTTTGTGGTCGTGGCTGTAAGGGTCAAAAAGCTCGTTCTGGTTATTCTAGACGGCTTGGATTTGAAGGTGGCCGAACGCCTTTGGTCCAGAAGCTTCCCAAGTTTAAAGGCAACAAAAGCCTGCAAGAAAAAGCTACCCTTATTTCATTCAAAGATATAAACAAGAACTTCAAAGATGGTGATGAAGTTAACGCAGTTTCTCTCAAGAAGCTTGATTTGATCTCCAAAAAAAGCAGCAACTGGAAAATTGTTCTAGAAAAAGGTAAGATTAATCATAAGATAAAAGTTTCTGCCAAGCATACTACTTCCTCTGTGGCCAAGCTAATTACTGAAGCTGGCGGAGAAATTATAAAGGAAGTTGAACCACAAGAAGAGTCTCAAAATAAAAAGGAAGCTTCCAATAAATAAATGGAGCTAGATTCCAAACAGGCATTTGATAAAATCGAAGAAACCTTTCAAGATTTAAGGGGAGTCATCGCAGAGACCAAAAGAAGTGACTCTGCTCTTCTTGAGTGTTTTGTGTTGGCTCAAGTGTTTGACAATGAAAAACGATACATCAGAGAATTCTTTCCAATTGAGGCCAATACCGACGAGTATACTCGACTAGCTAATCTAGAAAAAGCTGCAGGCGAAGAATACAAGCAGCTCTTTCCAGTCTATGATCGTTTATCTACACAAGAGGTTGTTGATCTTATCTACACTGAGCTTCAAAAGATAGTCCCCGAGTACCAAAAAAGAATGGATTACTTTGGCGATATGGATTTGGACAAACTTATTGAAACTCTTGAATTACGTGATAGAATCAAGCTACTGTTTGACGAACTAGAAGTTTGGACCAATCGATTTGTCAGAAAGGATAGAATTGAGCTAGAAAGACAGGATGATCTTTTTAAACAAATTACAGAAACTGATACTAAACTCAAAGATGAGCTTGTTGTCAAATCCTCTACCCACAAAGATATCTATATGGAAGCCGAGAGCAGACTTATTAGAAAACCAAATGGCAAAAAAAGATATGATTTCTGGTGGTGGCACGCGGGAGAATAAAAAGATATTTTTCTAATAGTAGTTTTCAACCTTCAAACTAAATTTACATAGCTTGAAGATCGAAAATTAGTAATTGAAAATTTACTCAACTCAGGATGCTAGAAAAGATTACACAAATATTCAAGATTAAGGAACTTAGAAACAAGATCTTCTTTGTGTTGGCTATGCTTGGTGTTTTTCGATTAGCTTCGCATATTCCTATTCCAGCTGTTGACGTTGAGGGTCTCAAGAATTTCTTTGAAGGTAATCAAATCTTTGGACTTTTGAATATGTTTTCTGGTGGAGGGATGGATAATTTTTCTTTGGTTGCTCTAGGGGTGGGGCCTTATATTACGGCTTCCATTATTATGCAACTTCTAACCATGATCGTTCCGGCCCTAGAGAGACTGCAAAAGGAAGATGGAGAGGCTGGTCGCAAAAAAATCAATCAAATTACACGTCTTCTGACTGTTCCGCTGGCCGGACTTCAATCTTATGCTCTTATTGCTCTGCTTCAAAGATCTGGTGTCCAGGTTCTGACAGACACTTCTGCCTGGGGCGTTGCTACCACCATTATCACCGTGACTGCTGGAACCGTTTTTCTAATGTGGATTGGAGAAATGATTACCGAAAAAGGTATTGGCAACGGTATTTCACTCATCATCTTTGCTGGTATCGTGTCGGCTATTCCAAAAGCTATCCAGCAGACAGTTCTCAATTTTGATTCCTCAAAAGTGATCGATATTGTGGTCTTTTCTGTTGTGGCTGTGGTTGTCATTGCGGCTATTGTCTTTATAACCGAAGGCCAGAGAAATATTCCAATCTCATACGCTAGAAGAGTGCGTGGTAACAAGATGTATGGTGGGACTAGTTCTCATCTACCATTACGCGTTAACCAAGCCGGGGTAATTCCAATTATCTTTGCTATGTCCATTATGATTGCGCCTGGTATGGTGGCCAATTTTCTCGTGAATGTTAACAACCCCACAGTGGCCAAAATTGCACAAACTATCGCTGATCTTTTCCAGAATGAGCTTTTCTACGGCGTGCTTTATTTTGCTCTTGTCGTCTTCTTTACCTATTTCTACACTTCAGTCACTTTTGACCCCAAAAAAATTGCCGAAAACGTTCAGAAGAATGGTGGCTTCATTCCGGGAATCAGACCAGGAAGGCCAACTGCCGAATATCTTCACAGGACCATCAACCGCATTACCTTAACAGGAGCAACCTTTCTTGGTTTGGTAGCAGTCTTACCATTTATCCTCAAAATCTTTATCAATATGCCGTCGCTCATTATTGGTGGTACTGGAATCCTTATCGTCGTTAGTGTTGTCATTGAAACCGTCAGGCAAATTGAGGCTCAGCTGGTGATGCGAGATTACGAATCTTTTTATTAGATGTCAAACAAATACTCTGTCATTGTTCTAATGGGTATCCAGGGTTCGGGTAAGGGAACTCAGGGTCAGCTTCTTGCTGATGATTTTGGTTTTACTTTCCTTGAAGCTGGAGGCATGTTTAGGGATGAAGTTAAGAGTGGGTCAAAATTAGGCCAACAACTCGACGAGATAATCCATGTTAGAGGTGAGTTGGTGCCGGACGAGATTACCAAAGAACTGATCAGTAGTAAAATCAAAGAAATTGATCCTAATAGTACCGTTATCTTGGATGGTTATCCCAGAACCAAAAAGCAACTTCATGACCTTGATGAAATTCTAAACAAAGCCGATCGAGACAAGATTGTTGTCGTCAATGTCAAAATCACTGATAAAGAGACACTTGAGAGATTATCCAAGAGAAAAATATGTGAAAAATGTAAATCTGTTTACAGGGACGAGGGTCAGGAAAATTGCTCGAAATGCAACAGTAAGTTGACTAGAAGAGCTGATGATACTCCAGAAAAAATAAAAACCAGATTAGCCTGGAGTCATAAAGAAACAGACCCAGTTATTGAAGAATATCGTGAACGAGGAATTCTTGTAGAAGTTAATGGAAGTCCTAGTATCAAAGAAGTTTATCAAGAGGTCAAAAAGAAATTGGATCTTCAAGTAACATAAACTCAAATAGAATTAGACAGCATCTTGAAAACCCGCCTTTTTAAATTAATGAGGGCGGGTTTTCATGCTTAGGATGAAAATAAAAACTACTTATGGATAGAGAGCAAAGGTCTCCTGAAGTTGAGGAAGAAGAAATCAAGATTCGAGAGATTGTACAAAAAATTGAGAAGGGTGATTTTGATTTTGGAGAACTGCAAAACCTTTCTCCGGAAGAAAACAAGGAAATTGCCCTAGGATTGATTCATAGTGATTATGGAGATAGAATTGTTTACTATTTTGACAAATTCAAAGGTCTTGATTCCCAAGAAATGGCTTTGGAACTGTTTAAGTCGGCAATTAGATTAGATGTGTATTTTAGAAAATTTCCACATCTTGATCATAAAAAAATTGTCCAAAAGATTTTTGAAGCGGGAAAAGGAAGTTCAGTAGCGAGATGTCTTAATGACTTTAAAGATCTCGATCACGAGGAAATAGCTTTAAAACTAATCGAAGCGGGAGAAGGAGGTGCTTTAATCAACTATTTTGATAAGTTTCATGGCCTGGATCACCAAGAAATTGCTCTCAAATTAATTGAAGCAGGAAAAGGACGGGATGTTGCTGTTTGGCTTTATAAATTCAAAAATATAGATCACAAAAGAATAGCTTTAAAGTTAATTAAAAAGGGAGATGGAGAAAGCGTAATCGAGAACATTGACGAATTCAAAGATGTTGAGGCAGAGTGTGTATTGGCTTTAATCGATGCCGATTACGGAGAAGCAGTGATACAAAACCTAGGGTTGTTCCAAGATCTTGATCATAAAGAAATAGTTTTGAGGTTGATTGAGAATAAAAAAGGTGCTATCGTGGCGGAAAATCTTGATAAGTTTCAAGGCCTTGACCAATACGTAGCTTTAAAATTGATTGAAGCAGAAAAAGCAAGGGCCGTAACTAATCACCTCGATAGATTCCATAATCTCGATTTTCAACTAATAGCTGACAAATTAATTGCGGAGGGAACGGTATGGGGCATAGCTGAGAACCTTGATAAATTCCAAGGCCTTGACCACAAAGAAACAGCCCTCAAGATAATCGCCGCCAGACGCGGAGGCGGAGTTGCCTTAGTCGCATACTTCGAAAACTTCAACCTCTCAGATTCAGACGAAGAAGAAATCGTCGCCCTTCTCTTTGAAGACGAATCCACATGGGAAGCAATCGCCGAAAACTTCGACTCCTTCAAAAACCTCAACCAAAACCGCTCCCTCGGTTCCACCCTTCTTGACAGCTTTCTAAACGAAGATGATTTTGAACTAGCCCAAAGCATCAACTCCAAATACTCTCCTTCTCTAGATCGTCTCCTGTCTCGCCTTGAGGACCTTTGCAATGAATACGCAACCTATGATCTCTACCAAACCTTCAAAGCAGTCGAATCGGGCCAGCTCTCAGAAGATAGTAAGGCCCTCGGCGTCAAACACACCGGTGAAACAGGCTCAAACGAACTTAGAAACATTCTTAGAGACAAAAGACAGCAATACCTTGAAGGAGCATTCGACCCCCAAGAACTACAAGACAACAAAGTTCTCTTCTCCTGGTTCAAATCCATCATCCGCTATGACGAAGCCGAATGGTCCGGAAACACAAGTTTCGAAGACATCATCACCTACTACCAACAAAACCAAGACAAACTCCGCCCCCTCCCCGAAGAGTATGTTCCCAGTGACATCCTCCACATCATCAAAAGAAAACAAAAGCTAGAAGGCTACTCTCCTCAAGAAGGCTTCCAAAGTAGATACACCACCCTCCTAAACTCCATCAAAGCTGCTCATGACCTCAACGCCATGCCCGAAGGGCAGGGTGTCAAAGAACTGCAACTAAAACTCAAAGACAAAAGACAAGAAGTCATCTCCAACCTCAAAAACAAAGAAGCACAACAAGACAACCCC
>JAHIRA010000138.1 GCA_018818905.1 Patescibacteria group bacterium
CTCTTTTCAGAACATATAAGATTTGCACTTTAGAGAAAAGAGAGTGGCAAAAATTTCATCTACAATCCTGGAGGAGGAAAAGATGAGAGAATTTTTGATGATACTGGAGTCGCTAGCTGGTCGCTTGACGCGGATTCGCGTCAAGGGACAACTTGATGGCAATAATGTTGAGCTTACGGGTGATCTTGCTGATCCCGTGAGTGAAGTTGTTGTCGAAACCGAGACCCCTCAAAAGGGTGTCTCGTGGCTGAAAGTGGTGGCCCTGTTGATGACCTTGGGCGCCAGTGCCTGGGGAGGCTTCGAGCTTTCGGAGTCGAAGAACCAGTCTGTGGCGCAAGCCCGGGCTGAGGTTTATGCGACGCAAAAGGTGGAGCTCAGAAACACGGTGAAAGTTCTGCAGCGTAAAGCTCAGAATAAAGACTGTGTTTCTCCTGAGGTCGCTGTGATTCGGATGGTGGCTGAGCGAGCTAGGATGGCCTTGGTCTGTGGGTCGCGGCTTCAGAAGCAAGCTCGTAGATTTCGCCTGTCCCAAGCTCAGAGATGGCTGAAACTTTCGCAGAAAAAGAAGATCTCGAAGGACCGCCTGCGATCGTTACTGGTTTTATTACACGGCGAAGGCAAGCTAAGAAAGCTTTTCGGAGCTACGCGCGTCAGGTATGTTTACCTGAAACGTCGTAGGCGTCGAAAGAAACGGGCCTGCAAAAAGATCCGCAAGGATTGCCCGCCTTCCCGAGCACGTCCCGTCCGTCGACGAAAGAATCGCAAACCCCGGACCGTTCTGGTCAAAAAATAACCCACTCTTTTCTCAAAACAAGGTTTTGCCTCTTTTCCTACAAAAAGAGGCTTTTTTTTATGTGTGGACATCCTATTTGCATAATTTAATAATATCTGTTATAATATAGAAAAGGTCAAGCAACCTTTAAAACAAAAATAAAAACAAAAAAATGCAAGAAGAAATTATCAAGCGTCACTCTTGGGTGGCTATTGCGAGAGGTATCATCACCATTCTTTTTGGTGGTTTGGTTCTTTTGTGGCCTGAATTGACTCTGACCCTTTTGGTCCTCCTTTTTGGACTGTACGCCGCTTTTGATGGAATTTTGGCCCTCCTGGTCTCTGTTTATGCTGCTACCAAGCATGACCGTTGGTGGGTTTTTCTCGTCGAGGGTATCTTTGGTCTAACAGCTGGTGCTGTGGCCCTTCTTCTTCCAGACTTCACTGTGTTGGCCCTTCTTTATCTGGTTGCGGCTTGGGCAATTTTGACTGGGTTGGTCGAAATTTGGGTGGCCTTCTCGGTACCTTTTGCCAAATCAAGCAAAGGTATCTTGACTATTGCCGGTCTTTTTTCCATGGCTCTTGGGGCTCTGATGTATCTTTACCCGGTCATTAGTATGGTTGTTATTATGTGGTTTGTTGGTGTCTACGCTTTGGTCTTCGGCTTGATCTTGGTTATCTTTGGGATTATGGTCAAGAAGATAGAAAAAACAGATATTGAGGAAGAGAAGATTATTGAAGTAGAAGAAGAGTCAGATGGGATGGAAGATATAAAAGAAGAGAACGAAGAAGATTCTAAAGAAGAAAAATAGTACAATGGAAGAAGCTAAGAAAGAAAAAGAAAAATTAACCCTGGAACGTTTTCTTAGTAAAGAAAACGCTTGGCTTCTCGACGAAAAAAATACTGACCGCATCATTACTTTTAGTGATGCGGTCTTTGCGATTGCTATTACCATTATCATTCTTCAGATAGAAATTCCACTAAATATTCCCGGAACAGAACTCAAAAATGAAGTCGTTAATCTGTGGCCACAAATTCTGAGTTATCTGATTAGTTTTGCGGTTATTGGTCGCTTTTGGTTTACTCATCTCAGGCTTGGAAGTTATGTCAAGCATTTTGACAAGGGTTTTATTTTCCTCAATATGTTGTTTCTGTTGTCGGTTACCTTTCTTCCTTTTCCTACGGATCTTTATGGATCTCATTCAATGTCGGCCTTTAGTCTAGTTTTCTATTGTGCTGCTATTGGCGCGGTGGCTCTTATTTCTTCCATTATGTGGTTCTATGCCTACCGCCATCCAAAACTTCTACACGAGCACGTTGATAAGAAAATTCTGTCTTATAGTGGTCGCCAGGCATTACTGGTGACAATTACCTTTGCAATTGGTATTATAGTTATAGTGGCTGTGCCAGAGTTGACTCCTTACTTCTGGTTTGGCTATATTGCGATTGACCTTATTACTTCAAATATCTCAAGAAGCTATGAAAAAAGAAAAATTACTCAGGCCTAAAACAGTCTGGGTTGGCCTATGTGTGTTGGGCTTGGTATTGACTCTAGGGGCTTGTACCAAAAAAGAAGAGGCCCAAGATCAAACCTCGGGCTCAGACACCACTGTAGAAAATTGTGCCAAGACAGGATCACAAACCAGCATGAGCTATGACGAGGCCAAAAAAATCGCCTCGGAAGGGGAGTGTGCCAAAGAGGGAACTCTCAAGTCTACTCACCAGTGTAACGAGAATTCAGGAACTTGGTGGATTGATCTTGAAGCCACTCAAGCCAAAGAGGGATGTAACCCAGCCTGTGTAGTAGATGCAGAAAGTAAAAGTAGTGAAATTAATTGGCGTTGTACCGGACTTTTATCAGAATAAAACAAAAATATGAAAGGCGTTATAGTAGATTGTGTTCACAATATGGTAGTTGATAAATATGGCCAAGAGAAATGGGATACTATTTTGGAAGAGGCAGGTATTGAGAAGGGAGAAGTTTTGTTGGTTACCGATGACATTGAAGATCAAAAAGTCATGAGGCTTTTTCAGGGGATAGGGAAAAATTTACAAATGGATTTTGATCAGATAGCAGAAGTGTTTGGAGATTATTGGATTAATTCGTACACTAGTAAAAACTATCCGATGTATTATCGGGGGATTAATTCGACTAAGGATTTTTTGCTCAATATGGATAAGGTGCATCAGGCGGCTACCAAGAGTATTCCCAATGCCAAACCACCTCGGTTTGATTATAATTGGAAACAGGACAATGTTCTTGCTATGCATTATAAGTCAGAGCGAGGTCTAATTGATTTAATGATTGGTGTTATCAAGGGGGTCGCCAAGTACTATCAAGAAACAATTGATATTAAAAAGATAGATGAAACTGAAGTTGAGATAACTTTTCCGGAATGAACAAAATAAAAAGAGTAGCAGATGTAATGATGCTCTTTTTTGATACGATCTATTCTTGAAGCCACTTCCAAGCTTCTTCTTGCTCTGTGACGTCAAAATACTTTGTCTCTGCGTCCATAAACCATTTGGCGCACTTGGCCATATCGGCTTCCCAGTTTTTGTTGCCAACAAGAGCCAGCTTCTTGATGTCACTACGGTGTTTTTCTGTGAACTCAAAATCATCAATAGTGGCTTTAACACTATAGCCGTCAAAGTCTTCAAAGTCCATCAAGACATTGATAGCACCCATTTCAGCAATCATTTTCTCTAGCTTGGGGACCAGCTCTTTATAGTCCCTGTCGACAAGTTTGCCTTTGGCTTTGACCCCAATAATGCTTCCTGCACTTTCTGGCATGGTTTCAAACATGTGTTTTGCTTATTTATTAGATGGTATCTTGTTATTGAAGAATGATTCTGCTATTTTGGAGATGCAATCAAAATGTGTGTCTGAAAAATGGAGGGATAAATGAAAGACAGTCAGAGTGGTGTAGATATCGCCGCGGAGATCAAAAAAATATTGATGGAGAACTCTGGAGAACTGCCTATATTTCTTACCAAGCTAAGAATCTACCTAGCTCTTAGGAGGAAATTGGAAGAGGATCCGGGTCGCTTTCTGAGAAATGTTTCTAAAGGAGAACTAAACGAATCATTTGATGACTTTGATCTTCGGTTTGGGAGAAGCAGAGGGGATGAGGATGAAACCATGCTTTCAAGACCACGATGGTCATTAAAAAGCCTTGAATTGCTAATTCAGGGTCTAGAAAGAATTAACGGCTAATCCTAGCACACTCCTTTTTTCTTGCTGGCTGTTCCTTTTGGGGCGGCCTTTTTTAATTTCTCGATGGCGACATCAATATCTGACAGCAGCATATCGGCCATATCGCGACTAAAGTTTTCTTTAACCACCACGCGCATAATAATAACTTTTTCGGCATTGGGGGGTAAGGTGTAGGCTGGGATAATCCAGCCGCGTTCTCTGAGTTTGTCGGTTAGTTCATAAAGAGTAAAGTCTTGCTTGTCCTTAAGCTTAACGGCAACGACCGGCAGAAGCTGAGTTGGATTAAGATTCTCGAATAGTCCAGTATCCATCATTTTTTCTGCGAGGTATTTGGCGTTATTGACCACATTGGTCATAATTTTGGTGTAACCCTCTTTGCCGAGTCTTAGGAAGTTGTAATATTGAGCGACAACCATTGAGCTTCCTCGTGAGAAATTGAGAGTATAAGTTGGCATTTCACCACCAAGATAGTTGACCTTGAAAACAATATCTTCTGGAATATCTTTCTCATCGCGAAACACTAGCCAGCCACTTCCAGGGTAAACCAAGCCATATTTATGACCTGAGACATTAATAGATTTGACTTGCTCAAGTCTGAAGTCCCATTCTAAGTCTGGATAAACAAAAGGAGCAATGAAACCACCACTAGCGCCATCAACGTGAATTGGGATATCCCAACCTTTGTCTTTCTTTACTTTAACCAAAAGATCATTGATTTCTTTGATGGGGTCGGTTTGACCGGTGAAAGTAGTTCCCAGAATGGCGCCAACACAAATAGTGTTCTCGTCAATAAGTTCTTCGACTAGCTCTGGGTTGATAATCCAGCGATCTTCTTCCATGGGGATAGAGCGCATTTCAACATCAAAGTACTTGGCAAACTTTTCCCAGCAGACATGAACATCTGCACCGTAAACAATATTTGGCTTACTGTCGTCTTTGCCCTCAGCTTTCATTCTATTCTTCCAGGACCATTTGTGAGCTAGAAGCCCAAGCATGATAGCTTCAGAAGATCCAATAGTGGTCGTTCCCACAGAGGTTTGATCTTCGGGAGAATTAAAAAGACGGGCCAACATGTTAACAACCCGTTCGTGAATCATTTCTATTTGTGGATACTCATCGTGGTCAATAAAGTTTTTGTTGATGTTTTCGGCAATGAGCTTGTCAGCTTCCGGCTCCATCCAAGTTGTGACAAAGCTAGCCAGATTCAAAGAAGGGTTACCGTCAAGATTGAGTTCGTCGTGGACTAATTGATAAGCGGCATTTGAGGGCATGGACTTGTCAGGCATTTCGTACTTGGGAACTTCTTCGGCCGAATAGCGCATGCTGTAAGTGCTGGTGTGGTCGGAGAGGTCTTGTTTGTTTTTCTTTTTGTGCATGTTTTTTACAGTTATTTTAACTTTCAATGTTGTAATTTTACAACAAAAGCAGAAACTTAGCCACGCAAAAAAAGGCCGCCTCTGTAAAGTTTACAGGGCGGCATGGGTCATAGGGGGAGGGGGCTATGTGAAAACTTGATTTGAGGATTCGCTCTCATCCTCTTGATTATCGCCCATCAGAGCTCTTATGTGAGCTTCAAGTTTTTGCTTGAGAGACTCTGACAAAGGCTCTGGATTTTTCTTGAGATTGATCTCTAGCTGAGCCATAATCGCTTCGAAATTGCTCTCAAAAAGACTACGACAGCTTGAACAATTCCCAAAATGAGAGATCTCCGTTTCAGTTAAACTAGTTTTTGGCGTTCCTTCAGTCGCCAATTCCAGGAAAAATTTAACAACATTCTGACAGGTTTTTTTACTATTTTTGCTCATTTCTTCGTCCTCCATTGATTTACTACCTGTATGGTAACTTGTGAGCTCGGCAGTATATTACATGATTTTGGCTTTGTCAAGGGTTTTTTGCTTCAAAGCAGGTTCTCTGTGCTACTATGCATCAACAAAAAGATTTCATTGTTTGCATTAAGGCTCCAGCCAGAAGGCCTGGAGCCAGCTTGCAAGCCAGCAGCTTTTGCTTATATTTTCATCATAAGTGTAACAATGAAAGGACTCTTAAGATTTCAAAAGGCTCCAACCAGGAGGTTGGAGCCAACAGAGAGAGGATTATGGGAACCGAATATCGCTGGAATTTAATTCACGCTACCGTCTTGAACCGGCACAGTGTTTCCGCAATAAACTGAGCCGGCGGTATTAACCGAACAGATACGATAGTAGTAAGTCCCGCTTGAAGAAGTAGTCACATCTTCGTCCGTGTAAGTAATTTGGTCTTTGGTTTTGACAGCAATGTAGCCATCTTCTGGGTAGGTCGGAGAAGAATCGGTTTGTGAACGAACGACTTTGTAATACTTAAAGTTGCTTTCTGTATTTTTGGTCCAAGACAGGTCAACTCCGTTTTGGTCAGCAGTTGCCGATAGAGTTGGGGCGGTTAGTGCCGTCTCGCTAGATGTATTCTCGGCCGTAACTTTGACTACATTGGAGCATTCTTCTTGAGTAGAGGAGCTAGTAGATTCACTTTGGGCTCCAGCAGTTGATGAGTAGAGAATACAAGTCCGGTAGTAATAGGACTTGCCGTTGACAGCAGAAGAGTCAGTGTAGGTCAGAGTATCAATATTAGAGACAGCTTTGATGTATCCATCTTTGGAATAAGTTGGGTCATCATTGGTTTCGGAACGCACAACTTTGTAGTACTTGAAGTTGCTACCACGATTACTTTTGGTCCAAGAAAGATTGACGCCATCTGACTGTGGATCGGCAGAAAGAATGACGTTGGCGTCTCCAGAGCGAACAGTTTCAGTGTTGTCGTCTGTAGTATCTGTGGTAATTGTTCCAAGATCATCGTTGGTTACTCCAAGTCCCAAATTTCTCATCAGTTGAAAAGCATCAGCCGGACGGCCCATAAAGTATCTCTTGCCATTCACTGGCGAAACATACCAGGCTTCACCATTCTGCTCAACTTGAAGCAAAATTCTTCCCTTAACACGGTTAACCATGCTTTGGTCACCGGAAGAGTTGCTGTTGTATTCGGGAACTTTGGCCAAATCTGCATCAGTCACACCAAGAGAAAGGAATCTCATGATATCAAAAGCATCTGTGGGCCTACCCAGATAATAGCGGTTCAGGTTTGCTGGATTGACATACCAAGCTTCACCATTGGATTGAACCTGAAGTAGAATACGGCCTTTGACTTTTTCGGCGATGGAAGTCGAGTCTCCAGCTTGGGTCACAAACGGAGTGACCACAAAAACTAGGGCCAATAAGGCCACCAAGAATTTTTTCATTTTGTTTCTCTGTTAATAACTAATATTTCCGCTATCATTATAACATAGTTTTCTTTAATGAGTAGCAGTTCAGATTTATAGCCCATGACTCTTGTAGATTTTGTTTAGATACAAGTTGATTGGTAGTTTTTTCTCTAAGAGGGCAAAATGAGAGGAAATAAAAAATCTTGAGAGGTAATTGAACTTATTGTACTATCAGGTATAATTGAGGAAAGAAAATGTTGATAAAGTCCAGGAGTGTATCATAAAGAATCAATAGAAATCAATTTATGGGAGAAAAAACTTCACCAGAGTCTTTCAATAGAATAAAAAACGAATCAAAAGCAGAGCTATCAAATGAAGAAAGCTACGAATCAAAGACTTCAAGAGAATATTTTGAGGATTGGGAGAAAATAGCACTAGAAGGAGTTGTGGATTTGGGAGTGATCAAAAAAAGTATTAAACAAGCTGAGAAAGAAAGGAAAAGCTACTACGAACGCCTTGCGAAAGAAACGGGGACTAGCGTTGAGAGTGCCAAACGGCAATTGCAAGAAAAAGTAGATGGTCTTGTTGAGAGGTCGGAGTTTTTTGTTTGTGTCGAGCCTTGTGTCCTGGAAAAAATATTAGAAGAAGGGCGGTGGAAGAATAGCTATGAAGGAGTAAAATCTCCTGGTAGCAGGAATGAACCGTATTACCGTGCAGTGAAAGAAAAAGAAATGTTTGGTTTTAATGGTGAGATAGAAATGTATCCTGAGGAGGAGTATGGTGATGACTATGAGGAGGTCTGGGAGGATGAAGAAGGAGAAGAGTATCCAGTACTTTATCACGTTTATGATGGATTTATGATTCGAGCTGATGAGTCTCCACCGGAAAAAGACAATTTGTACTACGCTCATAAATATCCTGATGCATTCATAGACAAAAATGCAGATCAAAGACCAATATATGGTTACTTCTCAGACGAAGAGCATGGGGCAATTAATTCAGTTGGTACAATTCCTCCGCCAACATCAGTGGCCCATTATGGAAGAATTAATGTCAAAGTTAGAAAAGAGCGAGCGCTTGATAAAGCAACTCTTTCATTTTCAGATACTTTGGATCGTGATTCAATATGTTCGCCGGCCAGGAAGCCGCATTTTACTAGTTTTCCGATTTCAGCTAGTGAAGTTTTTGGTGAAATTTGTCTAAAAGGTTCTGGTTTCTTGGATAGAATTGACAAAACGAGTGTCACAAATATGGGAGATGAAGAAGATAATGATTGCATCCCCTACACCGAAGTACAGTATCATGGACAATTAACGTTAGGTGATGTTGAATCGATCTATATATCCGCAAATAATGGACTTACCTTGGAAGAGGTTAAAAAAGTGAAAGAAGAAATTGCTGCATATAATGAAAAACATCCAAAATCGGCTATTACATTAATTGAACACTAACAATGAAAAATATTACCCCCATTAAACAACTTGGAAACAGCGTGCTCGTTGTACATAGCAAAAGCATTCCCTACATTGGGAAAAAACATGCTCTTGAAGTGAAATGTATCAAAATTGATTTTGATCTTTCTTCCGTTGATTCTCTAATTGAGCTAGAAAAACATCTTAAATTCAATCCATGGGAAGATGTGTCGGATGACGAGTCAAGTTCTATATTGAGAAGAATGCAAGAATCTTTTAGTGAAAAAGATATAAGTGAAAAAATAGCAAAACCTTTATCAGAGAGTTACTCAACTAGTTCTTTTGAAGGGCTGGATCAGTAACCAAATATAGTGGACTGCCCGTCTAGACAATAATACTAGTAAATTAAGGTGTACTTTTAAAATTATTTGAAAAATGTACTTGGGTCGGAGTTTGGTAGTTTAGAGACTGGTGTCTTCTTTTTTCATTGTAGAATCGAAGGTATTCGGAAAGTCCTCGGTAAGCTTCTTTGAAATTGTCATACTCGGTTAAGTAAACATTTTCATATTTAACTGATCGCCATAGTCTTTCAGTAAAAATATTGTCCATACATCTGCCTCTACCATCCATACTTATTCGAATTTCTTTTTCTTCTAAAACTGAGATGTAGTCTTGACTGGTGAACTGA
>JAHIRA010000139.1 GCA_018818905.1 Patescibacteria group bacterium
ATTTTGTTTCAATTTTCCAAAACATTCCTCACGAACTAGCTACAGTTCTTATTGCTATGATTCCCATCGGGGAGCTTCGTGGAGCGTTGCCAATTGCCTTAACGGTTTATGATCTGCCTCTTTGGGAGGCCTATCTGCTTAGTGTTCTAGGCAATATCATTCCGGTTGTCTTTATTCTCTGGCTTTTGGATCCAGTTTCCAAGTGGCTTATGGAACGCTCCAAAATTATGAAAAGATTCTTCGATTGGCTGTTTTCAAGAACTCACAAAAAGCATTCCCACAGGTTCGAAAAGTGGGGAGCAGCGGCCTTAATTACCTTTGTGGCCATCCCCCTTCCCATTACCGGAGCTTGGACAGGTGCAGTTGCCGCCTTCATTTTTGGCATTCCCTTCAAGAAGGCGTTGCCACTTATTACAGTTGGTGTGTTGATTGCTGGGGTGATTGTTAGTATAATGACTTTGGGTGTAAGTGCGATTATTTAAACTAAGACAAATATGAACCCAAAAAATATTATTGCGGCCAACTGGAAAATGAATTTGACTCTAGGAGAAGCTCAGGAGCTGGCTTCGGGGTTAGACCAATACGTCAGGGAATCGGAGGTCGATGGCGAAGTTGTACTTTGTCCAACCTTTATCCAATTACCAAAAGTCACAGAGTTTAGCACTTCCATAACTCTTGGCGCCCAAGACGTTTATTTTGAAGATGACGGAGCCTTTACCGGGGAGATTTCTACCGCCATGCTCAAGGAGGTGTCTTGCCGGTATGTTATTGTTGGGCATTCTGAGAGAAGACACGTCTTGGGTGAATCAGACGAGCTGGTGAGCAAAAAAATGCAAAAGGTTTTGAATTCAAACCTTGATCCTATCTTCTGCCTGGGTGAAACCATAGAAGACAAAGAAGCAAAAAAAACTGCAGAGCTAATTCTGTCACAACTGCAAGCCTTTGACAATCTATCGGCGCAAGAGGCGAGGCGAGTTGTGGTGGCCTACGAGCCGGTCTGGGCCATCGGGACTGGGTTAACTGCTTCACTAAATGATGCAGAAACGGTAATTGATCTAATCAGAAAGAATCTTCAGGAAAGGTATTCGGCTGATGTTGCCAATTCTATCTCTATTCTTTACGGAGGAAGTGTCAATGAAGAAAATATCAAAGAATTTGCAGCCAGCCAAAGCATCAACGGTGTCCTGGTTGGTGGTGCGAGCTTGGACTTTGCCAAATTTTCAGCTATCATAAAAGCTTACCAAAAATAAAATGAAAACCAAAGAACTCAAAGAAAAATTCTCCACACTTCACAAGAAATACGAGATTTTTGCTCCTGTTAGACGAGAGAAAAGACTCAAGACAGGCTATATCAACACCATGAGCTGTGTTGAGTTTACTGCAGAAATACCAGAGTATTCTTACAAAGAAGCCTTTTTCCCATCCAGGCAAACTATGTTTAAGTACAAAGGTGAGAAATTTACTAAAGAAGGCTCGCTCAAAAGAGAGCAAGTTGTTCTGGGTATGGGTCTGGCTGACCTCAGAGCTTTGGAACTTTACAAAAGAGTTTTTGCCGAAGATGAATACTTTCAAAATCGCATAGAAAAGAGCGTGGTGGTTGGTTTTGGCAAGAGTCCTCTCTCAAGAGAAGCTCTGGCTGTTCTTCCTTTTGACCTCTTCATCACGCAAGAAGAAGATGAGAGTTACAAGTTTCTTTCCCGGACTGATAGAGGAAGCAAATTGGCCCAAGAGCTTGCCCTAGAGATTTCGGAAGATATCGAGGAAAGCAAAAAAGACGAGCCATTTCCCGTCTCTGATTTTTATCAGCAAATCAAGAGCAATATGGAAGGAGATAAGGCAGCCAAAGTTTTTGAGGATCTTGGTCAGAAATGTATAGAATGCGGTAAGTGCACCATGGTCTGCCCCACTTGTTTTTGCTTCAGAATAGATGATGAACAAGGATTTGAAGAGGATGAAGGGACCAGGAAAAGAGTTTGGGACTCCTGTTATTATCATGAGTTTTCTGAGGTAGCCGGAGGACATCGCTTTCTAGATACCACCAAGGACCGGATTAAATTCTGGTATTATCACAAGTTTGCCAGAATTCCAAATGAATACAAAATGCTGGGTTGTGTTTCTTGTGGCCGCTGTACCAAAACCTGTCCAGCTGGTATCAATCTTGAAGAAAATCTCAAGAATATTTTTGACTCATCCAAAGAGGAAGGTAACAAAAAATAATGCCAAAAAAACAATACAAAACTGAAGAGATAGTGCTTAGCAAAAAAAGCAAGTTAACTGAACAGGCTTATCTTTACACTTTCAAATTCAAAGATCCCAAAAAGAAACTCAAATTTACCCCCGGACAATTTGTGATGCTTTCTTTTGCCGGTGTCGGTGAAGCCCCTATCTCTGTCGCTTCAAGTTCCAGGGAGGCTTCCAATACCTTTGAGCTAGCGGTTCAAAATGTTGGCGTTCTCACCGAATATCTTAAGAATTGTCCGGTTGGCAAGGTTCTGGGAATCAGAGGACCATACGGGCATGGATGGCCGGTTGATAAAATCAAGGGAGAGAATTTGATAGTTATCGCCGGTGGTTGCGGGTTGGCGCCTTTCAGGGCTCTCATCAAATATCTTGTCGAAGAAAAGGATTACGCCAAAAAAATTCAACTTCTTTATGGTGCTAAAGACAGTCAGAATATGTTTTTCAAGAAAGAATACCAGGATTGGGCAGAAGTAGTCGAAACCCATTTTGCCTTGGACACAAAAGATCAGGAAGTGAAAGGATGCGTGAGTCTAGATGAGGGGCTAGTCACAAATCTCTTGGAAAAAGATTATGTCGAGAGAGACGCCTATGCTCATGTCTGTGGCCCTCCTATTATGGCCAAATTCGTAATCGAGAAGCTTCTGGAGCTAGGCTATGATGAAGAAAAAATCTTTGTTACGTTAGAAAGACGAATGGAGTGTGGCTTTGGAGTTTGTCAGCATTGTGCTATTGGACCTTATTATGTTTGTAAAGATGGTCCGGTGTTTTGCTACAAAAAGCTCAAAAGTATTCCAGGAATTATAGAAGTGGGAACATAAACTTAAATAAAAAAATGTCGCACAATAGGGAAAACTCTTTTGAGCCTCATGTTGAGTCAAAAGAAGAGGAGGCTTCCAGGGAAGAAGAGAAAAGTCTTTTTGAGACAGTTGAGGTTGTTAAAATCAAAGGAGAATTCAATAGTGTTCCAGATTTCAGGGTTTCAGGAAGCCTTGATAGAATAACTCTTATCGTCAATGACAAAGACAAAAGTTATGTGGTAGATGTCAGAGAAGAAGGCGGCAATATCATTCAGCAAAGAGGAGAAGAATTTGATGGAATTGTGTCTTTGGTAGCTTCTGATGATGGTAGCTGTGCCGCCTACTCTGCAATTCGACCAAGCAATCCAGAGAGATCAACATATCCAAATGAGATGGTTTTGTATGTCAATAACGAAAAAGAGGTAGTTGCTGACTTCTACAGATCGATTATTGAGAATCTTGCTGTTAGACCTGATGGCGAGGAAGTTGCCTATTCTCAAAAAAATTCTGAAAACCTTCGTAGCACAGAAAACCCAGTAATTGGAGGAAAGGTTATTAATGAAATTAGCGAACCAAGAGAAATCAAGGGAATTGTCTATTCTCCTGATTTGAGTAAGGCGGGAGATTGGGCTTATGTTCAAAAGATAGCTAACAATCCACCGGAAATTGTAACAAATTTTGATGTCGGAATATCAATAGAGGGACTTTCAGAAATTTATAATTTGACAATTTCACCAGATGGAAAAAGCGTTTATTTTGCCGGTAAAAACAAGCCAGAACGCCAAAAGGTTTTTAGAAATGAAGAAGAACTTTTTGATGCAAAATTTGATCAAATAACAAAAATAGCAATCTCACCGGATGGAAATTCTTGGATGTGTGTTACCAAGAATGATTATTCTAAAAACGAAACAGTAGCTGTTAATGGAAAAGAAGTTGATAAGAAAGTCAGACTTGAAAGTGATATTGTCTTCTCGCCACAATCAGATATAGCAGCATATGCTCTCTATAGAGAGGTTAAGAATGGTCCGTATTCAACAATTACGAGGTCTATGGTTCATCAGTATAGTTTCGAGACAGGAGAGGTAACTGAGTCAGGGCATTATCTTCGAGCCCTAAACCCCACCTATTCAGATGATGGGCGACGCTTTGCTTTTTGTGCTATCAGATCTGAGGAAAAAGAATACATCTTAGTCCTAGACGGCAATGAATACGAGCTAGGATTTGAGATAGACAGGTTTGACAATGGAAAAGAAGAAAACAAGCCACTCGGGATTAGGTTTTTTAAAGAAGGTGACCAAGAGTTTGTCGAAGTGTTATGTCTTGATAATAAGCAGATTTCAAAGAAGACCATGACTCTATCTGCGGCACAAAGATGGCAACAAGAAACCGAAGAACAGCTTTTTTAACAATAATTTAATATGCATTTACCAGACGGATTTCTATCAAAAGAAGTGGCCGGAGGACTGCTGGGGGGAGCGGCTTTTGTTTTTATGTATGCTGCCCAGCATGTAAGACAGAAATATTTTAACGCGAGAGCAGTTCTCAAGAAGAATCTGGCTCTGGAGGGTGGTTTTTCAATTGAGAGTAGTTTCAAACTGAGCAAGAAGTGGAAGAAGGCTATCCAAAAGAGAATGCTGTTGGCAGCAACCATGGGATCACTAGTTTTTGCTTTGCAAATGCTAAATTTTCCAATCAGCAAAGGGACCTCTGGCCATTTTCTTGGCGGGCTCTTGTTGGCTTTAGTTTTGGGACCTTTTGAGGCTTTTGTTGTTATTGCTCTTGTTCTCACGGTTCAGTGTGTTGCCTTTTCTGACGGTGGCTTGTTTGTTCTGGGCGGAAATGTTTTTAATATGGGTGTTGTGGCAGCAGTGGGTGGTTTTTATCTTTTTAGGTATATCTGGAATAGAATCAAAAAAACTAGAAAGAACTACTTTGTTCTGGCAGCTATTCTGGCCTGGATTTCTGTTGTTCTGGCTTCTACTTTCTGTGCCTTTGAGATTTACCTTTCTGGAACCACTGACGCTTCTGTCTTTTCTGCCATGATCTCGTATCACGCCCTTATTGGTCTTGGAGAGGCAGGTATCACAATTCTTGTCTTGGCATATATGTCAAAAAGTAGCCCCCTTCCCTTTATCAAGCAAGCCAAAGAAAATGAAAAATAACAGAACAATTCTTATTTTGCTCTTGGTTGCAATAATAGCAGGAGGTTTGATTTCATTCTTTGCCTCATCCAGTCCGGACGGATTAGAAAAAGTTGCCGAAGAGAAGGGCTTTATCACGACAGCTTCAGAGAGCCATTTCAATTTCATTCCAGATTATGAGTTGCCACTGTCAAACAGTTTTCTGGCAGTTTCACTGGCTGGGATAGCTGGCATATTCATAACTTTTGGCACTATTTATTGTCTTTATCGTTTAGCTATTAGATAAATATGCATAAAGAGGTTACCCAATACATAAACAAACAAAAATCACCTCAAAAAGAAATTCTTGCTAAACTTCGTCGTCTTATCCTAAAGACTCTTCCAAAAATAGAAGAAGAAATGAAGCTAGGAGTGCCTTGGTATGAAGGCAAATTCTATCTGGTTGGCCTCAAAAAAGATGTCAATATTGGTTTTGCCATAAAGGGGCTGACGAAAAATGAAATGGACTTATTTTCTGGTTCAGGAAAAATAATGCGACATTTAAAGATAGCTACTGCTAAAGATATTGATGAGAAGAATTTAGTGAAGCTTCTGAAGCTAGTTTATAAAAAAGCGAAATGCGACCATGAAAGTATGCGTTAGCGCAAGTATAAAATTCAAAGACCAAATTTTGGAAGTCTCTCAATGTCTTTCAGAGCAAAACATTGCATGCGTTGTGCCAGAAATGGACATCTCAAAAGACATGGAGTTAGACGAAATGGTACCCGATCTTGTGTATAGGCACTTCAAGAAAATAAGAGAATCTGATGCAGTGTTAGTTGTTAATCCAGACGGCTATATCGGAAACTCAGTCAAAGTTGAAATTGGGTATGCTAAAGGCCTTGGCAAGAAAGTTTATTTCTTGGAGAAAACAAACGCTCCCGAACTTGATTGCTTGGCAGATGAAATTCTGGAGGCAAACAAGTTTGATGTCTTTAGATAACTACAATGAATAGAGTTGATATTCAAAAAACCCGTCAAAAAGCTATTGCGGCTCTTAGAGCCTTCTTTCAAAAAGAAGGTTTTCTTGAGGTTGAAACTCCAATCATGGTGAATTATCCTGGGATGGAACCAAATCTTGATCCTGTGAAAGTTGTCGTACAGCAAGAAGGTGAGCCGTCAGAAAAATTCTTGATTACGTCACCTGAGTATGGAATGAAGAAGCTTCTGGCAGAGGGGCTTGAGAAGATTTGGCAATTGAACTCTGTTTTTCGTGACAGGGAAGAAAAGAGCCCATTTCACAATCTTGAATTCAAAATGCTCGAATATTATCAGCTGGGGATAAATTATCATCA
>JAHIRA010000140.1 GCA_018818905.1 Patescibacteria group bacterium
CATTTTTAGTCGCTATTTCCGTGAATGAAGTCCACTGAGTGACCTTGTTGTCTGGATTCCAGGAAGCAGTTGGATTAATAGATGGGTTATCTGAAGGATATGTCAAAGGTATGGTCTTGCTCCAGTCAAGTTGAACATTGTCGAAACCACCCAAAGAATAGCGCAGTGGATTGCCTCCAGCGTTGGCTAAATCCATATAGAAACCAACTTTCAAATAATACGTTCCAGCTGTCGCCACATTCCCGCCATCCGTGAAGCTAATACCACTCGTCCAAACCTGCGTAGGATCACTAGCAGTAAACTCCTTTGACCACAACGCAGATCCTGCACCACTTGGTTGCCCTGAAGAACTCTCAACAAATGCATAAAAATGAACTGTGTCACCAGTTCGAATATTGTTTAAAAACCATGGCTGAAAATCGAGGTCAATAGTCACATCAGGGTCATCAACAGTAGTCGTAAAAGCCTGCTCCCAATAACCACCCATCTCCTGATTGTTTCTACCCCTAAGATACGTGTAAACCCAATAGCCAGGATTTCCAAGAGGAGTATAACGATTATTAAAAACATACTCTGATCCAGACTGATCCCAGTTACCACTAGTCCATGAGGCACCAGTATCAAAGCTAGCGTCTGTTGTGGCTCCACTAGACGTGCCTCCACCAGAGGAAGCTAAAGAAGCCTGTCCACCAGTCACTTCAATTTTAGCTCCATCAAAAGTATAATCACCACTTGCGGAAAAGTCCCAGTCATTGGAATCTGTAGCGCCACCTCCGGCTCCAGTTAGAATAACTGTGTCGCTTGAGACTTGAGTATCAGTGAAAGTTCCGTCGTTAAACTCAGCGTCAGTCGTCTCAGTCCACAGACCTCTATCCCAATTAGTCAGATTAAAAGTTGAAACCTGTTGATTGGCTCTGCCAGTAGTAAACTCCCAGTCAGTCGTCACAGTGACTTCCTTGGTTTCAAGATCATCAGTTCCGGCAGCAATATCACCCACGCCATCCCTAGTGACCGTGTCAACTTCGACTGTCCTGGTAAACTTTCCATTAGTATTGCTAGCTCCAGAAAAATCCCAGGTCCCAGAAGAATTATCGAGACCATGCGTGACTCCATCGTCCATGGTAGCAAATTTGTTCCAACCTTGATCTCTAATATTTCTAACCGCTTCAGCTCCTTCTTGACTGTAAAGTTGAGCCTTGGTTAATTCTCCGCCTTGCCTTTCAGCTACAAAAGCCCCAACAACCAAAATAGTGATTCCGGCAGCAATGACAACAAAAAGCCCAATGGCCAGGATGACTTCGATCACTGATTGTCCTGCTTGCCTTTGGGACATGAAAATATTACTTAACAATTTAAACTAATTTCTTTCTATTTTTCCCAGCGCTGAAACATCAATCGATTCCGAAAGACCGATGCTACTGTTTATGCTAATTGTGCCCGTATCTGAAGTCGTGCCGTAGAGCTTATCAAAATCAACTTCGTTGCCGACAAAAGACTGTGAAATAGTTAACGATCCAGAATAACTGAACTCAACATTTTCGGCTGGGAAATCACCGTAGTTAGCGCCTCTAAAAATATAGAATTTTTTGTTGCCATCGTCAAAATATACCCCAAAAGCTGAGTCCTGGTTAACTGCCATGGCTCTTTGCTGGGCTAATCTGAGAGCGCTTCTGAGTTCGTCAGTAGTAGAATCAAGTTGGGCTCGATTTGAAAATGAACTAACCGTTGGCACCGCTACTGCCGCCATAATAGCAATCAGAGCTATGACCAAAATTAATTCAATAAGAGTGAAACCTTTGTTTGTCTTGAACGCCATGTAATTATTGTCCTGCCACCAGGTTGGTCAAATTATAAATTGGAGTCATGATAGCTATCATAACAAAGCCAACTACCAAGCCAATAACAATCAATAAAATTGGTTCTAGAACAGTTGAAAGATTCTTGGAAGCTTTGTCAATTTCTCCTTCATAGAAATGGGCCAAATAAAGTAGCACTTCATCTAATTTCCCTGACTTTTCACCCACACCAATCATTCTGGAGGTAATTTTGGGAAAAATATGTTTCATGGGACCCATGACTTGATTGATGCTTTTTCCGGCCTTGACTCCAGCCAGGATCTTGAGCGTTTTACGTCTATATACTTCATTGCTCAAAACACCAGCCACAATTTCCAGAGCATCAGTTACTGGAAGACCACTTCTCATTAGCACCCCTAGATTACGATTGAAACGGGCTAGGTTTAGATCTTTAGAAAAACCACCAACGACCGGGATCTTTAGTAGAAGAGCATGAGAGAAGGGTCTAACAGGCTTTGATCTTAGAACAAAAATTAGCACAAAGAAACCCACTACCATGGCCGGAATAACAATCAGGCCATATTTTGAGAAAAGATCGACAATAAAAAGCAGTATCTTGGTTGACATGGGTAGTTCACCCTGAAAAACTTCAAAAAGAGTTTTTAGTTTGGGCAAAACAAAGATAGAAATACCTGTCCCCACAATCACAACCGCAATTAAGACAATAATGGGATAAAGCATAGCTTGAATGACCTTGAGCTTCAATTGATAGTCTTTTTCAAGCTGATCAGCTAATTCTTCCAAACTTTTGACCAAGGTACCACTTCTTTCCCCAACTCCAATAACACTCACAAAAAATTTGGCGAAAGTCTTGGGATGCCGCTTCAGAGCGTCAGCAAACGAACTACCGGCAATCACTTGATCTCTTAGGTCCTCAACTATTTTTTTCATCTTGCTCTGAGACTGATCAGCAGCAATATCCAAAGCTTCATTGAGAGTCAGCCCGGATTTTAGCATCACGGAAAGATGCTTGGTAAAAAGCGTTTTACTGGTTAGCCCAATATGGCCTATGCCAGTATGAGCTTTTGATGTTTTTCTTTTGATTTCTTTTTTTCCTGCCATGAAATTTTGTTGAATTTTTAACCGCGAGTAACTCTTAGAACTTCGTCAATAGTTGTCCTCCCTTCAGCAACTTTTCTCAAACCATCTTCAACCATAGTGGTCATCCCTTCTTTGACGGCTTGTTTCTGTATTTTGGCTGCATTGGCCCGTTGCATAATTAAACTCTTTACCTCTTCAGTTATTTCCAAAACTTCAAAAATACCAGCCCGTCCAGTGTATCCTGTGTTATGGCAAGTTTTACAGCCCTTGCCTTTATAAACAGTTAGCCTGCCATCTCTGATATATTCCAATAGCTTCTTTTGGGCTTCCTTGCTAAATTGCAACTTGATTTCATTGACCTTCTTGACTGGAAGTTCAACGCTGGCTCGACATTTGGTACAAATCTTTCTAACCAAACGTTGAGCTACGGCCACATTCACCGTTGAAGCACTCAAAAAAGGTTCGACTCCCATATCAAGAAGACGAGGTAGAGTGGTAGATGAATCGTTGGTGTGAATAGTAGATAGAACCAAATGACCGGTCATTGCCGAGTTAACCGCAATCGAGGCCGTTTCTTCATCACGGATTTCTCCAATCATGATGATATCCGGATCTTGACGAACAATGGATTTGAGTCCTTTGGAAAACGTAAGATTGGTCTGTGTATTGACCTGGATCTGATTAACGCTACCAATGTCATATTCCACCGGATCTTCAATGGTAGAAATATTAATTTCGGGTGAATTGAGAATTTTTAGAATCGAGTAAAGAGTTGTCGTTTTACCACAACCGGTTGGGCCAGTAGCTAAAATCATGCCCCAGGGTTTACGAATAGCTTTCTGGACTTTTTGGAAATCTTCAGGATACATACCCAAAGAATCCAAAGTATACTCTCTGGATCTTTCTGATAAAAGCCTCAGGACAACTTTTTCGCCGGTAGTAATAGGCACAACTGAAACACGAATATCAATTTCATCACCATTAAATTTTTGATTGATTTTTCCATCTTGAGCCGAGAAATGATCATCAGTTCTCAGTTTTGACA
>JAHIRA010000141.1 GCA_018818905.1 Patescibacteria group bacterium
AAAATAAAGGGAAGCTTGGCAAACGTGAAATCTTGAGCATAGGATATCATCATAACTGGGTTATCTGGCGAGATGATGCCTAGAACTGGCTTCTCTTTCTTTAGAGCAGTTTTTATTGAAGGTCTTTTCTTACCTAAGGCACCGGAATAAAAAGAATTGATCTGGTTGTCATCTTCATCGGTAATGATATTGGCCACCGCCGTGAAGTCATCTTTGACCTTCGTGATATAGTTTGTTTTAATTCTATGCTTATTGAGCCAGGCCTGATACTCGGCAAAATCTTTTCCGGCAGCGCTAAAAATATTGGGCTCAAGTCCAAGCATCTTGAGATTGTACGCAATATTTGTCGCTGTTCCGCCAAATTGTTTTTTTAGATTTGAAGTTGTAAAAGAAACATTAAGAACATGAATTTTGTTTGGCAAAATGTGATTGCTAAACTTATCATGGAAGTTAGAGATGTGATCGTAAGCCAACGAACCGGTGACAAATACATTTTTTTTCATAGAAATACTAATTGAAATAATTACTAGAAATCAAAACAAGCAACTAATCGTATTCCGGTTGCCAATCAAAACCACCTTTGGCAAATTCTTCCTTCAGTCTTTTCTTTAACTCCTGATAAAATGGGGCCAGTTTTGGAAAGTTCTGAACCGCTTTATCGGCATAATTTGGAATTAGTTCGGGTCGTTTGAAATTCTGGCCACCAACTTGAACTATCTGAGCAATGGTTTCTAGTTTATCTAGCGCCTTTATAAACTTGGCCTCTTTGGATGTAGCCTCCTCATATTCATGCCACAAATCATAAACTTCTTGTCCGGAATTTTTGGGAAGAAGTTCCTTTATTTTCTCTATCGCCTTTTTCTCCTGTTCTGCTTTGTCGGTAATACTTACTTCCCCGTCTTTAATCTGCATGTAGCTAATGTCCCCGACTACAGCTTCAACTAGATCATGAATCAGAGCCATCTTAATTGATCTAAGTTCGTCGACGTCAATGCCCTGCTCTTTGATGACAATAGGAACCATCAGGGCCAATCGCCAAGAATGCTCAGCTGAAGATTCTTGGCGTCCGGTTGAAGTGTAATTGTACCTGCAAGTACTCTTGAGTTTTTCGGCCAGGGAGAGAAAATCAATTATTTGAGAGAATGGTTGAGGCATTTGTAATAAGTTAGTCTTTTATTTCGTAATCCCATCCTGGTTGCCAAGCCTTTGTTTTTCGCCAATCCTCAGCGATGGCCTCTTCCCAGCTTTGCCCTTTCAGGACAACATCAAGAACATTATTTCTTTCTATTTTCTATCTGGCGGAGAGAGAGGGATTCGAACCCTCGTCCCGCAATGAAGCAGGAACTGCTTTTCGAGAGCAGCGCATTAGTCCACTCTGCCATCTCTCCACTGGTCTTTATTTTATCAAGCACAGAAGACCTGGCAACCCCTCTTGACACCCAAACCCCTGACTGCTAACATGCGACTGTGAAGTAGTCGTCATTATCACCCATCGCCGAAATGAAAGGCCTTGGACGAATAGCATAAGTGATGATGACACTCTTCTATAAGTGTGAATCTAGTAAACAACCTCTATGATTAAAGGCTAGAGAATTAATCAAGTGGCGGTTAAACGATTCACACTCTTTTTTATTCACAGAGAAGTTTGCTGACTTGTATTTTTTTGCTATAATCAATTATTAATCTTCAATAAACCGCTGTGAAAAACGAAGTCTACATTATTATCCCAACCTACAACGAGGCCAAATCAATCCCTTTTCTGCTGGGACAAACAGTTAAGATCTGTCTTGAGCATGGAATAGACGAAAAAATTCTGGTTATCGATGACAATTCTCCTGATGGCACAGCCAGAATAGCCAGAGACTACAAAGAGAATTACCCTCATATTATTGAGGTTTATCAAAGGAAAGAGAAGCTTGGTCTTGGTTCTGCCTATCGTTTTGGCTTCTCTAAGGCACTTCAAGAAAAAGCTGACTATATCATCCAAATGGATGCCGATTTGTCACATAATCCTCGCTCAATTCCTCGCTTTCTTGAAACATGTAAAAATAGTGATTTGGTTGTCGGTTCAAGGTATGTGGAGCACGGGAGAATAAAAAACTGGAGCCTGCCAAGAAAACTTATCTCCAGAGCTGGATCACTTTATGCCAAGAATGTTTTAACTCTGCCAGTTCAAGATACAACCAGCGGCTTCAGATGTATTAGAACTTCTTGCTTGCGAACCATTGCTGTTAATTCTATCAGAGCAGATGGGTATGGCTTTCAAATAGAGCTTCTTTATCTATTTTGGAAACATGGCCTAAGAATCAAAGAAATCCCAATCGAATTCACGGAAAGAAGAATGGGTAAATCAAAATTCTCCAAAAAAATAGCGTTAGAAGCCTTTCTAAAAGTCCTAGAGCTCAGAAAGTCAAACTAAAAAACAGTGCACTAGAATCGGTGCACTGTTTTGATATATAAGTTTTAGAAAATCTCTTTAGTCAATATCGCCGACATCAAAGGTAAGCGTACTACCTCTTTTTATTTCTTCAGCAAGAAGCTTTTTGGCCAAGAAGTTTTCTAGTTTCTGTTCAATAACTCTAGAGATGGGTCTTGCACCTAGTAAAGGATCGTAACCAAGCTCAGAGAGTCTCTCAATTGCTCCTGGAGTGACTTTGATAAAGATACCTTTCTCTTGATCAAACTTCTTAACTAGTTTGCCGACCATCATTCCGGTAATAGTATTAACCTGTTCTGGAGTTAGCGGATTGAAGTTAACAACGGCGTTAAAGCGGTTAATAAACTCCGGCCTGAAGAGTCTTTTTTCCTGAAGATAATTTAGAAGCCCCTCTTGCAAATCATCTGCTTTCGCTCCAGACTGGATCTGCTGTCTAATAAATTCTGCCCCAGCATTAGAAGTGGCAATGATAATACTGTTATTGAATTTGACTTTTCTTCCCAAGGAGTCGGTGACCCAACCTTCATCAAGTAGCTGCAGGAAGATATTTAGAATATTGGGATCAGCTTTTTCGATCTCATCAAAAAGGATAAGAGAAAAAGGATTGTCTTTAACAGCATTAGTTAACTGTCCGCCTGCCTCTGATTCAGGTGAACCCGGAGGAGCTCCAAGCAAACGATGCAAGCCGGTAACGTCTTGATATTCACTCATATCAAAACGAATCATTTTTTCTTCTGAACCAAAGTAAGCGTCGGCCAAAGCTTTGGCAGTTTCTGTTTTACCAACACCAGTGGGTCCTAGGAACAAAAAGCTACCAATAGGTTTTCTGCCTGAACCAACACCTGCCCTGGCCCGCCTCATTGCGTTAGCCACAGCACTAATAGCAATGTCTTGCCCAACAACTCTTTCGTGCAAGAAGCCCTCAAGATGAAGAAGTCTTTCTTTCTCAGCTTTCTCGCCCTCCCCAATTGGTACCTGGGTTTTGTTCTGAACAACGGCCTCTGCATCTTCAGGGAAAATGACATCTTTGCCTTTGGTTCTGACATAAACCACTACTTCATTAAGCAAATCGATAGCCTTCTCCGGAAAGGATTTCTCATACATAAATCTATCAGACAAAT
>JAHIRA010000142.1 GCA_018818905.1 Patescibacteria group bacterium
GATTTGCCAGCAGAAGTTCAGCAAATTCTAGCTGACAAACAAAATACCCCGGCTGGCTTGGGCCAGAACACCGCCGAGATGATTTCTGACGTGGGCGCAGAATCAACTCCGCTGGTCAAAAAATATCCGGATCGATATGAATTCTTGGCCGAGATTGCTGAGAAAGGGTTAAGCCCCAGGAAGGCTTATAACCTAATGGCTTTTATGGGTCAAGACTATTTCAAAGGTTATGATGATATGGATAGCATTGATAAGCTAACCTTTCCCAAAGATCACAGCGCTCATGAAGACTTCCCATTTGGGTGGTACTTCTTCTCTGGAAATTTCAAAGATAAAAATGACAATGTGGTTGATGTTGTGGTGGTTTTCTTTAGACGAGCCATCTATCCACCACCAATTGCCGAGAAATTAGGCTTGTCTCAGCTGGATAATCAAACTGTTGAAACGGTTGTGGCGGTAAACTATGCCGACAAGAACCTGCACATTCTAGGTAGCGATCCATTGGTCTCTGGAGCTTCTGGTCTGGTCACTTTTGACGCTGATCCGCTTTTGATGCAGGTGGGTAAAAACAAAGCCGTGAGCTTACAGCAAGATGCTTTGTTTCCGATGAAGCTAGAAATTGAAGATCCGGCCAAAGACTTTAAGATAGATTTAACTCTCAAGGAAGGTAAGCCAGTCTTATACCAAGGGGAAGGCGGCAAAGCCCCTTCTATTTATGGTTTGGGGACTTGGTACTATTCTATTCCCAATATCAAGACAGAAGGTTCGGTTGTGTATGAGGGCGAGACTAGGGAAATAACTGGTAAAATGTGGATGGATAATCAGTGGATGGCTGGCATTACCCCTCCTGGATATCCCAATAATGCTTATATTCAGGCTCTTTCAAATATCTCGAATGGCTTTAAGAAAGAAACCCCCAAAGCTTGGGGCTGGGATTGGTCAGACGTTCAGTTTGACGACAATACTGAAATAACCTATTCTAGTATTCACTCAACCCTAACCAAGGATCTAAATAATCTGGGCGATACACCGCCGGGGAATGTTGAAAGAGAAACTTCTGGAAAGTATATTCATGAAGACGGAACTTACGAAGACATTAAGGGTAATTTGACTATCACCAAATGGAACCGTAGCCCTCATTCCAAGGCTTGGTATCCAGATGGTTGGGATGTTAAATTCCCAGACCAAAATATCGAATTCACTATGGTGCCGACTGTAGAGGATCAATTTATCTTCTCGTCCAACTCAGAAATACGTGAAGGAGGAACCATCGTCAAAGGCAAGAAAGACGGCAAAGATATTGCTGGCTACGGCTTTGGTGAAGGGGTTGGCTATTCTGGGCAAGAATACACATATAAGAAAACTTTTGAGCTTTATGGACTTGAGGATACAGAGAAGAATCGAGACCTGCTGACTGCCAAACCGCCAGGAACCATGCTGGTTTTTCAGAGTTTAATGGTCGTGGCTTCACCGGGGGCGTTACTGATTTTGCTGATTATGATTGTGGTTGATGTGGTGAGAAAAAAGAAACATAGAAGATAGTTCGGTATAAGAAAAACAGAAAAGCGGCCAGTGGTCGCTTTTTTGGTACACATTTCCCTTGTTTTTGGAAATTAAGGCTTAGGGTATAATAAAGCAAAATTTATTGACTTTTAGTGTGATTTGTGATATAAAAAGTAGCTCTTTATAAAACTTGATTCCCCCCAATACTCTTATCTGAGGAGAAAAAAATGTTTAAGAAAATGAATTTTGGCCGGAAAGTCATCATTCCGCCCTGCACTGGCCTAGAAGTTTTGACGGAAGGGTCTTTTAAGCCTGAAAACTCCTTAGGCGCAAGCGACTACATGACAGACCCTGGTCCTGTTCCCAGCGAGGCCACAGAGGCAGTTGAGGTTGAAATCTTGGAGGTTCCGGCAGGTTTGACGGGACTTCGGGCCAATTCTGGCTATGTGATTGAGGATTGTCTGCTGAGAACTCCCTGGGAGTGTTCTTTTTCCCGAGCTCAGGCTGTGAAGTTCTTGACCGAGCAGCGCGATCTGTGGCTTGAGAATGGAAGGCACCTCCTTCTCCTGAGGAATGTCCATGGCAAAACGGATGAAATTGGGTTTCGCTTTGTTGAAGCAAGGCGGAGCAAGCCTTTCCGACCGGGTGGAAGAGGGCGTGTCAGTGTGGCTATTCATTACCCTATTTGTTCGGGTGACACTTCTGTCTCGGAGGGAGATAAGATTGTCCTGCCAAAGATCAAGCCCAAATCCGAATCTTGTGAGGCTCTTGAACGGGAAGATCTCCTGGTTCCAGCTTGTGAAGGGACTGAAAACTTTGATGGTTCCAAACCCATCCTTGAAAGCTTCTCTCAAGAAGAAACTCCTGAAACCAGGGCTTTGCTTTTCAGGTTCACTAGAAAATCCCCCTTGGGTTTTTATGCCAGATGGCTGTTTGAGTCTTTTGGCCGACATCCGACTAGACTGGCTTGGACCTGGGCACAATTTGCCCAGTTTATGATTCTTCATCGTCTGGACCTCCTTGAGGAGAAAGCGGAAAACCATTGCCGGGCACTCTTTCTGATTCGTCAGAAAGAAAGAAATCAATTGTCCGTTCTGGAAATTCAGATTGAGATGGTGGGGGAGAAATGTGAGATTAAGATGGAGGTTAAGGGCAACTTCCTTGACCTGGAGGCCTCCCAGCCGAAAGTCGGGGATCTAGTGGTGATCCCAGATTAGATATGTTCTTTGTTCGCTTTCCCTGCACACAAACATGTGCGGGGTTTTTATTGCAGCAAAAAAATACTATTTTTCTTGCTGTTTTTGTATATAATCTTCTCGTCCAGATCCTTTCTTGTAAGCTTGATACTGAACTCGTTTCTTTTTGTAATAATCCTGGTGGTATTCTTCTGCGGGGTAGAAGGTAGTGGCTTCAAGAAGCTGAGTGACGATAGGTTTCTGATATTTCCCCGATCTTTGCAAAGACTCAATAGATTCTTCGGCTAGTTTCTTCTGCTTGTCATCCATATAGAAGATAGCGGTTCTGTATTGAGGTCCTTTATCGGAAAATTGCCCTTCGGTATCGGTAGGATCGGTGTTGAGCCAGAAACGGTCTAGGAGTTCTTGATAAGAAATAATAGCAGGGTCAAAGGTTACTTCGGTGGCTTCAAGATGTCCGGTGGTGCCAGTTGAAACTTGTTCATAGCTAGGGTTCTCGACCGTTCCGCCGATGTAGCCGTTTACAGCTTCAGTAACCCCGTCCAGCTCCTCCATAGCGGCTTCAATACACCAGAAGCAGCCGCCGGCGAAGATAGCTTTTTTTTGAGATGAGCTTGCCATGGTTTTTGTATTATTTGTGGCTAAAAGCCTGATTGTTGACTATACTTATTATAGCAGAATTTGACCTTATAAAGATAATGTAGGTAGAAATGAAAAAATTGACCACAATTAATCTCGTTGTTTCTTGTCTGGTGGCTCAGCTAGAGCTGGTCGTGCTGTGGTATTTTACCACCGGGAAAGGTGATCTTATTGGCACGGAGTCAGACGTGATTTATTACCTGATAGTTTTTCTGATCTCAGGCCTTTACTATTTTGTTTACTTACTATTCTTTTGGCCATACGGCTTGTTTTCTGGCAAGATAGAGGGGGAGAAGTTAAAAAATCTCTTGTTTAACCTCTTTGCAGTGATTGTGACAATGATAGGTCATTTTTATTTTGCGGTAGCTATTGTGGGTGGGATTGCGTTTTAGAGGGGAGTTGTCCATAAAATTATGAAAAACACCTCTCCCCAGGCTCTACGGAGCATAGAAGAGTTGTTAATTTGATAAAAATAAAAATCTATTTGAAGTTATAGATTTATGTTACAATGAAGATGTTCTTAAAAAAGCGGAGAAGATCCGCTTTTTATTATGCAAAAATTATTTGTCAGCAAGGAGAATATCTAATACACTAAAGACAAAGACATGAAGAAGCAAGCAAAAAACAAGGCCATAGCTATTTTTGAAGGCGATCAAATTCGTCGGGTTTGGGATGAGAAAAAAGGGAAATGGTATTTTTCGGTGATAGATGTGGTTCAAGTTTTAACTAGTCAAGCAAATTACCAGACTGCGAGGAAGTATTGGAACAAGATGAAAGAAAGGCTTAGCAAAGAGGGTAATGAGTCGGTGACAAATTGTCACCGACTGAAATTGGAAGCGGAAGATGGAAAAAAGTATTTAACAGCGGTCGCTGACACAGAAACTCTTTTTCGTCTAATCCAATCCATCCCTTCCAAAAAAGCGGAACCTTTTAAGTTGTGGCTGGCAAAAGTTGGCTATGAGAGAGTCAAGGAAATCGAAAACCCAGAACTGTTGCAAGAACGGATGAAGAAAATGTATGAGAAAAAAGGATATTCCAAAGAATGGATTGATAAAAGGCTTCGAGGAATGGCTATTAGGCAGAATCTGACTGATGAATGGAAAGAAAGAGGTGTCAACGATGGTAAGAGCTTTGCTATTCTGACAGCCGAGATATCAAAGGCGGCTTTTGGTCTAACGCCCTCAGAGTACAAGAAGCACAAGGGTTTGAAGAGAGAAAATCTACGGGATCATATGGATGAGCTAGAATTGATCTTCGGTATGCTGGGCGAGAAGGTAACAACCGAGATTTCCAAAAAGGAAAAACCAGAAACTTTTAATAAAAACAAAAAAGTAGCCAAAAGAGGTGGTTCGGTGGCTGGAGGGGCGAGGAAGCAGGCGGAGAAGGAGATTGGGAGGAGTGTGGTGTCAAAAAAGAATTTTATTGGAGGTCAAGAGGTTGAAGAATTAGAATAATTGTTCCACATTTCTTTTTCAAGCAAATCCCAGCTTTCGCACTCCTTTTCTCCCTGGCAGAAAGCAGTGGGAGATTCGAACTTGAGATAGTTTATATAGTAAGAGAACATAACTGTATTTTCATTAATGTGCGTGAAATACAGATCTTCTCTAGTTGAAGGCAGGCCAAGATCTTCTTGGCCTGTTTTGAGTGTCTCGTTGAATAGTGTTTGATCAGAAGTTTTGACGGCTTTAACGTATTGTTCTACAAGATTCTTGATTTCTGGAGTTGCTAGGTCTTGGATATGATTTTCAAAGATTAGATAGTAAACTGTAGGATTTTCGTTCTTACTTCTTCTGTTTTCTAGTTCAAGATAATAGTCGTGAAAGTTTTTATCTGGATGATAGATTTCATCTACTTCTTCCACGCCA
>JAHIRA010000143.1 GCA_018818905.1 Patescibacteria group bacterium
CCAACACTCTCACGAAGAGCCTTCATGTCTTCTAGATGTTCTACCCAGAGCTTGTCATAGGTTTGAAGCAGTACCATCTTCTCGACCTGACGCAACACTATAGCGGTCATGTCCGTTTCTTTGGCTTTATATTGTTCTTGGGCTAGCTTATTTAGAAAATCAATAACAGCTGTTCTAAGAGCAGCACCGTTTCCTTCGTCACTTGAAGTAGCTTGTATTTGATTGAGTTGCAAATGTAAATCATCAGGACAAGGGAAAATTGTTCTCATGGTTTCGGCAATTTCTTCAAAGTCAGTTTTCTCTTCTTGTTCTTTTGAGGAATGCTCAACCACAACCTGTTCAATCTCCTTCTCTATCATGTCAAGAATAATAAGCTTGAGATTTTTGCTTGGCTTCTCTTTTCTGACTTCTGTTCCCTCTTCTTTGGCTTTAATTAGCTCTTTTTCATACTCCCAGGCTTCCAGAATCTTCATTCTCTGCTCATAAACAACTTCACGATGCTTGTTCATAACGTCATCGTACTCAACAATATGTTTTCTGATATCAAAATTATGCCCTTCTACCTTCTTCTGAGCCGATTCAATAGACTTGGAAATCATCTTGTGTTCTATGGGCATATCATCAGGAATCTTCATAGTTTCCATAACCATCTTCATTCGCTCGGAACCAAATAGTCTTAGTAACTCATCTTCGGTAGAAACATAAAAGAGTGATGCTCCAGGATCTCCTTGGCGACCAGAACGACCACGAAGCTGATTGTCTATGCGACGAGCTTCATGACGTTCGGTTCCAATAACAAAAAGTCCACCAAGATTTTTGACAGATTCTGCTTCACTGCCCTCAGAAGGGCTTCCGCCGAGGACAATATCAACTCCACGACCAGCCATATTGGTGGCCACAGTCACAGCAGCAACTTTACCGGCCTGAGCAATAATATCAGCTTCTCTTTCATGATTTTTGGCATTGAGAACATTATGTTCAACACCAGCTTGAGTTAGTAAACCTGATAACAACTCATTTTTCTCAATAGAGACCGTACCAATAAGCACCGGTTGGCCTTTTTCTTTGAGTTCTTTGGTTTTGCTAACAACAGCCTTAAATTTACCTAATTCAGATTTATAGATCTGATCATTAAGATCTTCTCTAACCAGGGGTTGATTGGTTGGGACCTCAATGACATCGAGGTTATATATTTTATTAAACTCTTCTGCCTCTGTTAGGGCTGTTCCGGTCATACCCGCCAGCTTTTTGTAGAGTCTAAAATAATTCTGGAAAGTGATAGTTGCCAGAGTCACAGACTCGCGTTTGATAGTCACGCCTTCTTTAGCTTCAATGGCTTGGTGAAGGCCTTCTGAATAACGTCTACCTGGCATAAGACGACCGGTAAATTCATCAACGATAATTATTTCGTCATCCTTAATGACATAATCTTTGTCTTTATCAAATAGAGTGTAGGCCTTGAGAGCCTGCTCGATATGATGAACGGTTCTAATGCCTTTCTCTTCATAAATATTTTCTACTCCAAGATATTTCTCTATCTTTGTAATACCCTCTTCTGTTAAGGTCGCGGCTTTGAGCTTCTCATCAATGTTATAGTCGTCATTCTCCTTTAGAGTTGAAACAATTTTGGCAAACTGAAAGTATTCGTTACTTGACTCCTGGGCTGGCGCAGAAATTATAAGTGGAGTTCTGGCTTCATCAATGAGAATAGAATCAACCTCATCAACAATAGCAAAGGCTAGCTTCTTTTGCACAATCCCTTCAAGGTCCTGAACCATATTATCTCTCAGATAGTCAAAACCAAACTCATTATTGGTCCCATAGGTAATGTCAGCATCATAGGCTGCTTGCTTGTCTTGATCTGACTGACCATGGAGGCTGACTCCAACAGAAAGCCCCAAGAAACTATAAAGCTTCCCCATCCACTCGGCATCACGGTTGGCCAAATATTCATTAACCGTCACCACATGGACGCCTTGCCCCTTGAGAGCGTTTAGGACAACGGGAAGTGTAGCCACCAAGGTTTTACCTTCACCAGTTTTCATTTCGGCAATTTTGCCTTCATGAAGAACAATGCCGCCCATAAGTTGGACGTCAAAATGACGCATTTTGAGAACACGTTTGGAAGCTTCTCTAACTAAAGCAAAAACAGGCGGTAACAACTTGTCTAATGATGTTTTGTTTTGAGCCTGCTCTTTATGTTTTAGAATCTCATTTCTTATTTTGTCGTCAGAAAACTTCTCGTATTCTTTTTCTAAGCCATTAATAACACTAACCTTTTCTTCAAGGCCACTTATAATCTTCTTGTTTGGATCACCAAATATCTTTGATAAAAATGACATATATTACTTTCTGTTCTCCTGTTTCTTGGCTTTATACTTTTCTAGCTGTTTCTTGAGTTTGGGCATCATTTTGTCAACCGCTTCATAATACTCAGTAGCTTTGGCTTCGGCACGAAGTTCTCCACCCGCCATGAAAATTGTGGCCTCAGCTCTAAACTTCTCGCCCCCATGTTCTGAAGTGTCCTCTTCGAGTTCTATTCTAGCGCTAATGAAACCATTCTCCAGATAGTGCTCGAGATGATTGACCTTTTTTCTAGTGTAGTCCTCAACCTCAGGAGGAAGCGGACCAGTTTTTGAATAAAGAGTTATTTTCATATTTTTGTCTTAAACCTTTTAGTTTTTCTCTTTTAGGGACGTTTCTACTATAATTAAATTAGTGCTCTTTGGCAAGCAGAATTGGATTGACTTTTTATTGATTATGTTTTATGATTCAGGGCTTTGAATTATCAAAGAAGGAAAAAAGAACAAGGAGAAGAAATGAAGAAAGTTATTGTCATAGAAGACAATGCCATCCTGAGAAAGGCTCTTAAGAGAGTTTTTAGAGGATCAGAGTTCGATGTTTCATTTTACCCCAACACTGAGGAGGCGATGTTCAGTCTGGGAGACCTTTTCCCAGACATCTTCATTACTGATAACGATCTTGGCCTAGGTCACAAAAGAGGGTGTGACTTCGCTCGAACGATGAGTGGCAAGGTGCCTGTTATTGTGATGAGTGCCGAAGATGTGCGAGCAGAAGCTAAAACCGCTGGAGCGATTGCCTTCTTATTTAAGACAGATGGACTTGATGGCATTCCAAAAATGATTCGTGAACATCTACCCGAAGAGTGATCTTTGATTGTTTGTTCTTTGCCCGCCCTGGCACACACGCTGGGGCTTTTTTTATTCAACGACAATATTTTCTTCTTCAAGCTCAACACCGTAGATTTCTTGTACTTTTGTTTTGATGCGACTAGTCAGCTTCTTATAATCATCAAAACTTCCTGCACCCGTGTTAACTATAAAATTGCCATGTTTTTCTGACACTTGCAAACCGCCTATCTGAGTTCCTTTTAACCCGGCTTCTTCGATAAGTTTACCCGCACTTTCCCCTTCTGGATTCTTGAACACACATCCAGCGTTGGGAAGATCAAGAGGATGGGATTCTTTGCGGTGTAGTAGTACCTCTTTCATCCTCTCTTTGGCCTCCTTCAAATCACCCTTCTTTAATTTCAATGTGGCAGCTAGGATTATTTGCTTGGCCTCAGTTTTGGCTTTTGAGTCTCGATAGCCAAAACAAAAATCTTTGTTAGAGAGCACTTGATCCTGAATACTTTTGTCTTTGACTTCCAATACCTCAACTTCGGTGACAAAATCGCACATAGTTGAACCAAAGGCTCCAGCGTTGCCAAAAATAGCCCCACCTAGACTTGAAGGAATTCCAGCCAAGTTCTCCATGCCGGTTAGCTTGTGCCGGTGAGCAAAGGCAATAATTTCTGACAAGGTCACTCCTGTTTCAGCCACTAGTTGATTGTCTTCTTGAAGAGTAATCGATTTAAAAACCGGTCTTATGACAACTCCATCAAACCCTGTGTCAGAAAAAACTACATTACGACCCCACCCCAAAATAAAGTACTTGAGACCATTCTTTAGACAGTATTCAAGAACTTTCTCTAGATCATCTTTCTTTGAAACCTCAATAAGCAGGGTTGCTGGACCACCTATTTTGATGGAGGTTTGATTTTTTAGAAGCACCCCTTCTTGGGCTTCTGGAAAAGACTCTTTAAATGTGAGAATTTGCTCTGACGTCATATGGCTTTTTTTGATAGTATAGACTATAATACAAGAACGATAAAAGCGGAGAAGGTTATTTTTTGATTAATAAAGTAACCAGAAAAAAATGAACCAGGAACACGAACAAGCTCATCAGGATCTAAAAAAAGAGATTACAGAAGAAACAGACGAAAAGCTGGAATCTTTCGCGTTGATTGTCAAAAAAGGATTTGACAGTATGGACAAAAGATTTGATGAGGTACTTGGCGAAATGAATGAACGCTTCAGTAAAGTTGATGGTGTAATTGGCGAAACGAAAGGATGTTTTGACAAAATCGACGATGAACTGGCTGGAATTAAATCTCGCCTAAAAAACGTTGAAAAAAGACTCGATCTATTATCAGAAGATGTAGGTGATATTAAGGAAGAAGTCTCAGATATCAACATAAAATTTAGTCAAAAGCCTGACAGAAAGAATCTAGCCTTACTTGATAAAAGAGTAACTGCTCTTGAACAAAAGGTACTATAAATATCCAAAAAATAGCTATTTAAAACCTCAGGTGGCTATTTTTTTGTCTCAAAAATTATATTTTCTCAATCAATTCTGAAGTGATTAGATTGATATCACCTGCCCCCATCACCATAACTACATCCCCTTTCTGAATGTGCTCTACTGCCTCCTTGGGAGCTTCTTTGAAGTTCTCAACAAAATACGCTTCTGTATCATTCTTTTTGATATCATCAACAATTTTCTCCATTGGAAGCTCTAGAGAAGTTGTCCGGCCAGGAACTCTGTAAACATCAGTCAAAAAGACCAGGCCTGCTTTAGAAAGCGCTGGGGCAAACTCGTCAAACAGGGCTTCGGTTCGGTCTTGATGATGAGGCTGATAAATAATAACTAGTCTTCTGTCGGGGTATTTCTGTTGAGCGTATTCTAGTGACGCCCTTATTTCTGCCGGGTGATGAGCGTAGTCATCTATGACGGTAATGCCCTTCTTTTCAGCTTTGATTTCAAACCTTCTCCAGGCCCCATGATATTTTTCTAATCCAGCTTTTATCTTAGGAGCTGGGACATCTAGAAACTGGGCCAGAGAAATAGCAGCTAAAGAGTTTTGGATATTATGCCGACCAAAGACGTTCAGGATAACGTTTTTTATTTCGCCAAAACCTGATTGAACATCAAAGTTAAGTTGTTTACTGACCTGGATATTCTTTGCCCTAACGTCCCCTTTTTTGAGTCCGTACCAAATCACCTTTCTATCAATCTGCGAGACAACTTCAGAAACTTTCTTATCATCAGCGTTGGCAATAATAAGGCCGTCTGGAGAAACGTTTTCCAAGAATTTCTTAAAGGAATCTTTGACTGCCTGGAGATCTTTGAAGCAGTCAGGATGATCAAAGTCAAGCGAGGTGACAATGGCAATATAGGGGTGATAGTTATGAAAAGCTGAACGATATTCGTCAGCTTCAAGAACAAACAAATCACCTTTTCCAAGCCTAGCATTGCCGTCTAACTGTTCTAGATTGGAGCCAACTATAACCGTTGGATCAAGACCAGCCTCCGCTAGTACTAAACTGGAAAGAGACGTCGTGGTGGTCTTGCCATGCGTTCCCGAGACAGCCACAAGTTTATAGTTTTTGGTGAGTTCAGCAACAAATTCTGGATATGAGAAAACCTTAAGGCCTCTCTTTTTGGCCACAAGAAGCTCTGGATTTTCTTGTGGTGAAGCTGCAGTATAAACAACTACTTCGGCTTTATTCGGTATATTTGTAGCAGAGTGTTTTCCAAGAAAAATGTTTATACCAAGCTTTTCTAATGAATCAGTTATCTCTGACTGATTTAGATCTGAGCCAGAAGCTTCTGCACCTTTTTGCTTCATGATTCTAGCTAAGGCAGAAACACCGATTCCACCGATTCCAACAAAATGAATATGTTTGATTTTCATCTTTTGTCTCTAATTACTTCTTGAATAACGGCAAGGTAATTCTCGGCAGCATGCTTCTCAAAAACTCGATCAAATTCTTGGCTCATTTTTTCTCTGTCGTGCCTTTCAAGAAGAAGCTTTCTAATGGTAGCCACTAGCTTTTCTGAAGTAAGTCCTTTCTGACTCAGGTTGAGGGCCGCTTTAAATTCCTCAAAGAAACTAGCATTTGCTTCTTGGTGTGTGTCGGGAAGCGGAATAATAATGGTCGGTTTTTTTAGTTCAGCCAATTCTGTGAGAGTTGAAATACCAGCCCGACTAACCACAATATCGGCTGCCGCATAGGCGTACTTCAAGTCATCTTCCAAAAACTCAAAGACTTGATATCTGTCTTTGCTTTCGGCAGCTTTTTTGCCTTTACCGGTAATATGCAGTACATGACAAAATTGCCGTAATTCAAAAACTGCCTGGGCCACAATTTGATTGATCGAGAGAGCTCCTGTCCCACCACCCAGAATAAGAATAATGGGGAGGTCACCCATAATATCAAAATACTCACGACCTTCTTCTTTACTAGCTCCAAGAATATCTTGTCTCACCGGGTTCCCGGTTAGAACTACCTTCTCTCTGGGAAATTCTTTAAGAGAAAGCCTAAAGGTCACCGTGATCTTTTTGGCAAAGCGAGTTAGAATTTTATTCGTCAGACTTTTTTCAATATCTTGTTGGTGGATGATAAGGGGAATGCGCAGCACCCACGCAGCCACTCCAATAGGAATAGCCAAAAAGCTCCCAGCTGTCAAAATAGCTTGGGGTTTGAATTTCATCAAAATAACCAAAGATTGAAAAAAGCCAGCTATAATTTTGAGAGGGTCAATGACATTTTTGAAACTAACATAGCGTCTTAACTTGCCAGCCAGAATGGCTCTGTAAGGCAAGTTATATTTCTTGGCAATTTTTTTCTCTATGCCAGATTTTGTTCCGACAAAAAGAAGGAGAGATTTTCCGTTTGTTTCTCTTTGAATTTCTTCTGCAATCGCCACCAAGGGCATTACAGATCCCCCGGTTCCCCCTCCAGCCAAGATGACTTTAATGGGTTTCATATCTTTTAATTAAGCTTTGCTTTGACGAGCAATATTAATAAGAATACCAACCGCCGCCAGAGAAGACAATAAGGCCGTACCGCCATAACTAATAAATGGCAATGGAATTCCGGTTAGCGGCACCAAGGTTAACATGGCCGCAATATTGACAAAAGCCTGAAAACCAAGCCAGGTTGTAATACCGGCCGCCAGAATTTTTCCAAACATATCTGGAGCATTCTTTGAAATCTGGTAGCCAATAATAGTTAAAGCAGCAAAAAGAAGAATAATCAGAACGATCCTGACAAAACCGAGCTCTTCGGCAATAATAGCAAAAATTGAGTCCCCTGTGGCCTCAGGCAGATAGTTGTACTTTTGAATACTGCGACCAAGACCACGGCCGAGCAAGCCCCCAGATCCAATGGCTAAAAGAACTTGATTGATCTGATAGCCAATTCCTTGAGGATCAAGTTCAGGATTGAGAAAAACTGTGAATCGAGCCATTCTATAGGGAGCCATTTTGATCAAAATCAGAATAGCTCCAATACCAGAAAATCCTAGCACAGCTAAGTGACCAAGTCTAGCCCCAGCAACATAATAAACAGCAATGGCCGAAAAGATAATTACTGACATCGTACCAAGATCAGGCTGTTGCATGATCAGGAAGCCAATGGCCAGGAGAATGGTTACAAAAGGCAAAAAGACAGTTTTGAGGTCTTTGAGCGATGATTCTCTTTTTTCTATCCAGGTAGCTAGGTAAATTAAAAAAGACAATTTGACAATTTCTGTGGGCTGGATGGTAAAGCCACCAATAGCAATCCATCTCCTAGCCCCACCATAGTCAAAGCCTATCCCTGGAATAAAGACCAGAACCAAAAGGAAAAGAGTCAACGCAAGAAAGGGAATAGCAAACTTCTTCCATTTTTTGTAGTCAATAAAGGAAGCAATGATTAAAGCAATCAGGCCAGGAATAGCTCCAGCTAACAATTGATGAACTAGATAATAGTAGTTATTACCTTTGGACTCATAGCTTTGTACCACGCTAGCAGATGACAACATTACAAGGCCTATAACCACTAGAGCAAACGTAACAATGACTAAAAAATATGGAAGTTTGTTTTTTCTCACTGTTCTGATTTTACTAAATCACGAAACTTTTGAGCTCTCTCTCGATAATCTTTAAACAAGCCAAAGCTCTCGGCAGCCGGAGAGAATAGAACTACGTCGCCGCTTTCGGAAAGAGCCATAGCATCTTTAAAAGCCTTTTCGAGGTTATCTTGCCTTCTTACAAGAAAGTCGTGATGATCATAATTTTTGCCAACTTTTCTAATAGTTTCTTCTATGCTTTTTGCCGTCTCACCAATTAGAATGACCGCCTTAACCTTATTGTCAAAAATGGCTTTGGCCATCTTGTCAAACTCGCCAGGAACGATTTTTTTCCTAGTGCCTCCGGCGATCAAAATGATTGGCTTGGAATATGTCGCCAAGGCTTGGCTTGTGGCTTCAGGATTGCAGGATTTGGAATCATTAATAAATTCCACTTCATCAATCAGGCCAACAGACTCAAGTCTTGAGTCAAGCGGCTTGAAGGTTACTAGACCGTCTCTTATTTCTTTGGTATTAGTGCCCACGACAAATGCGGCCAGTGCAGCCGCCAGAGCATTCTCTATGTTGTGAGGACCCTTAATTTGAAGCTCCTGTTTGCGACAAAGTTGATACTCTCTCTCATCATGTCGTATAACAAGATCGTAATCTCTCAGAAAAGCTCCGCTTTTAACTTCCTCTTTTTGGCTGAAAAAAAGTGTTTCGCCCTTACTCTTCATCTCTTTTGTGACTGCTCTATCGTAGTTGGTGATCAAGAAGTCATTATAACCCTGATATGCAAATAGCTTCTTCTTAACATTGATATAGTCTTCAAAACTCTCGTGATCATCAAGATGATTGGGAGTGATATTACTAATAACAGCCACATGAGGACTAGCCTTAAGGTCAAGCATAAGTTGACGATTTGATATTTCTAGAACCAAATAGTCATTCTTACCCAAGGTCTCAACTTCTTCCAGATGTTGCTTGGCATGCCTTTCGTTACCAGAAAGAAAAACCTTCTGGCCGCTTCTCTTTAAGATATTTGCAATTAGAGCCGTGACTGTTGATTTTCCCGAGGTACCAGTTACGCCAATTATTTTGGCTTTTGTTAGGTCAAAATAAAGCTTGGTGATACTTGAAAATTTGTTTTGCTGTTTCCTGAGGGGCTCGTTGAACTTATATCGAAACCATGACTGTGGCACATAAATAACATCAGCCTCATCAATACTATCCAGATACTTATCACCAAAATTAATTCTGTCTCTCAATTTTGTGAGCTGGGTGAAAAGATTTTCTTTTTCTGCCTCTGAATATGCGTCATGAAAAGACCAGAAGCTTTTCTTAAAGTCATTAGCCTGGCAAAAATCGTGAAAAGTGAAATCAGCTTTGATCCTTTTGCTCAAGAACAAAGCGACAGCAGCCCCCTCAGCTCCCGTAACGCCAACAACATGGATTCTTTTGTCTTGTAACTCTTCCAACACTTCTTTGTTATGATTTTATAATTTGCCCAGGTAGGTTACCTTGATGCTTGGCGTCCTTAACCACGATTTCTCCGTTAACAATAACGTACTCAATGCCGACCGGATAATTGAAAGGGTTGTTATAAGTTGCTAGATCAGCTATGGTGTTTGGATCAAAAATAACTAGATCTGCCTTCATGCCTTCATGAATAAACCCCCTGTCGGCAATTCCTGCTTTAAGAGCTGGGATACTAGTGATTTTCTGAATAGCTTTTTCTAAAGTCAGAAGTTTTCTCTCTCGAACATATTTGGAGAGGAATCTAGGAAAGGCACCAAAACATCGAGGATGAACCAGCTGTCCTTCTTTTTCATAATCACGACTATAACCCGCCCCACCAGATGCAACAATTCCAAGTGGATGCTTGACGCTCTCCTCAATCAGCTCCTCATTCTCCAGAGAATTGAAGCATATAACGTGACCCTGACAACCCTTGAGAACCTGGAGGGTAGCTTCTTCGGGACTTATCCCTCTTTCTGAAGCGATATCTTCAATTTTTCTTCCAACATATGTTTTATTGAACGGTGCATAAGCAATAGTTAGATCCGCAAGATCAGGTTTCTCTTTTTTGAAGGCTTCTAGAATACGCTTGAATCCACTGTCGCTTCCGAGTCTTTTGAGAAGATCTTCTCTGCTACCGGTATAAGAATTTCTTGGAAGAGAAGTATAGAGAACAGACCAAGAATAGTCATAAGGACAAAAATCAAAATTGATTTCTAAACCTTCTTTGGAGGCCTGGCTGATCTTGGCGAGGGCTTCTTCAAATTCAGCTCTGTATATTGATCGGGCCTTAAGATAAGAAATTTCTACTCCAACTTTGGTTTCTTGTCCGACCTTAATGGCCTCTTCAACTCCCTTAACAAGACTGGCACCACTATAGCGAAGATGAGTGAAATATTTGCCTTCTCGTCTGTGCAAAGTTCCAGCTAGCTCCATAAGTTCATCTGTTGAAGTGTAATGAACATGAGCATAGTTAAGGCCTGTTGACATACCAAGCGCACCTTCATCAAGTGACTCAGCTAATATATTTTGGAAATAATCTAGCTCAGTATCGGTCAAATTTCTTTTCTCTTCTCTAACAATGCTTCTTCTAATAGTTCCGTGTCCGACCAAGGTTCCCATATTGGCTGACAAGCCCTTTTTTTCAATTCTATTCAGAAACTCGGCCATGGTCAGCCAATCAATATTAACTCCCCTAATATCAGCCCATCTACGAATAGATTTGAAAGCAGCAGCGCCCTCATTGGGTGGGAAATCAATGGTCCTAAACAGACTTGCCCACTTTGAGACAGTCTTCTTTAGAAGACCGCTTCCCAATGGGGCCAGAGATGCCCCACAATGTCCAACCAAAATACTGGTAACCCCTTGCATTAGAAGACTATCAAGAGTTGGGGTCGTCAAAATAGTCAAATAGCTATCAGAATGATTCAGCAAATCCACAAAACCCGGCGAAACCACCAAATTTTTGGTATCGATTTCTACCTTGGCTTTTTCATTGGCTAATTCACCAATGGCAGCAATTTTGTCCTGCTTGAGGCCAATATCGCCGCGGTATCTTTTTTCGCCACTTCCGTCAAGAATGGTGGCGTTTTTAATGAGGAGATCAAACATTTTGTTTTATGTGAAAGACTCAAGATTAGCCTTGTGAAAATGGACTTCTTTCCCCAGAATCATTTTTGAAATTTCCAGAATATTGGGCGTGATGTCGCTGGCAAAAAATTCGCTTTCTGCATTATTACCCTCAAGCTTCTTCTTTAGATCATTATTTTGCTCTATCTCTTTCTTGAGAGCTAGGGCAGTTTCTTTCCCCGGGTCAATAATGTGCACCTTGCCAGAGAAGAATTTCTTTATGGCCTTGAGAAGTAGCGGATAATGAGTACATGCCAAGACCAAAGTATCAATTTTGGCTTCTTTGAGAGGTCTTAGGTACTTTTTGATAATTCTCTTTGTTTCTGGTGCAGAAGAAAACCCTTCTTCTACCAAAGGCACAAAAAGCGGACAAGCTGCTGTAAAAATTTCGACCTTGGGATTGAGTTTTTTCAAGAGATTCTCATGAATTTGCGTAGAGATCGTGCCCCGGGTTCCAATAATTCCAATTCGATTATTCTTGGTTTCTGCTGCAGCCCTCTTTAGTGCCTCCTTGATCACATCAAAAATTAGGATCTGAGGATATGTTTCACGGAGTTTCTTGGCGGCTTGAGCAGAAGCAGTGTGGCAAGCAATAACTATCACATCTGATCCTTTGCTAAGCAAGAAATTGGCATCCTCAAGAGAGTATTGCTGAACTATTTCTCGGCTTCTATTGCCATAAGGCACTCTAGCTGTGTCACCAAAATAAATAATGTTATATTTAGGGAGTGTGTGCTGAACTTCTTTGGCGACAGTCAAGCCGCCAACACCTGAGTCAAAAATACCAATCATATTAGTCAAAAGAATTAAGAATAATTTTCTAACCCATCCCAATCAGACCGATTGCTAGCCCGACAACAGCTGAAATGGAAGCAATGATCCAGAAACGCATCACCACTTTTGGCTCTGGCCAGCCTTTGGCTTCAAAATGATGATGAATAGGGGTCGAGAGAAAAATGCGTTTACCGGTTAATTTTTTGTATGGAAGTTGAATAAGAACCGAAACGCTTTCAAGGACTAGAGGAAAGGCAAGAATTGGCAAGATAACAACAGTGTTTGTTAGCATAGCGACAACACCAAGCGTAACTCCAAGCGACATTGACCCCGTATCACCCATAAAGAAACGAGCCGGATAAATATTGAACCACAAGAAAGCCAGAATCCCACCCACAATGGCTCCGCAAAACATCGACAATTCAACCTTGCCTTGCATGAAAGCAATGACCGCGTATGCGGCAAAGCAGATAAGTAGGATTCCTCCCGCTAAGCCATCTAGTCCGTCAGCTTCGTTGGTTGAAAATGAAGTAGCCACAATGACTAGAATGAAAAGTGGCACGTACCAAAAGCCAATTGAAATGTCGCCAAAACCAGGAATATGTATCACATCCCAGCCAAGCTTAAAATAGAACCAGATCGCGCCAATAATAGCGACAAATGTATATAGCAAGAGACGATGTCTCATTTTGAAACCGCCTCCTTTAGGCCCAATCTTGAAAACATTCAGAAAATCATCGGCCAGCCCGATAACAGCGGCCAGCCCAAGGGCGGCCAGTGGCAAGAAGGTTTGAGACCTGCTCAGGAAGTTGAGCTTGTCAAAAGAAAGAAAATCAAGCTGCGAGAGAAGATAAAAAAGAAAAATAAGAATAATAACTGTCCCCCAAATTAGCACGCCACCCATAGTTGGTGTCCCCTCTTTTTTCTTGTGCATCTTGGTAAAAACCGGGGATGCTTCATCTGATCTGATACTTTTTCCAAGCCGGTATTTGTACAGAAAATGGGTCAAAAGAGGTGTCAACGCAAAAGCCACCGCAAATGAAATTGCAGATATCGAAAACACCCGAATGACATTTTCTACTAAAATCGGATCTTGTATAATACGCATGTTGGGGTTATTCTAGCAGGTTTTTATGGAATTGTCTAAGTATATTTTGTGTAAAATAAAAGACCTTTTATCAGCTAAAAAGTCTCTATATTACTTCAATTCACTTCCACTCAAAATTATTATAGGACCACTCAATCAGCGCCTTGGAATCTTGAAATTGGTTGCCATTTAGATCACTTCCCAAAACAACTGTAATGATTTCGTCTTTGTCTGAATTACCAGAAAGAGACAAAAGACAAAAACCAGCGTTTTCGGTATAGCCGGTTTTTCCGCCTTTCATGTAGGGGTAGCTCCCGTGAAGAAGTCTGTTGGTATTGTGAAAATAATGGATTTTTTCTACGTTCAGGGCGTGTGCCTCTGTATCTTTGGTGTTGATCATGTCTCTAAAACTCTCGTCTTTAAGAGCTTCTGTGAAAAGCTTGGTCAGGTCTCTTGCGGTTGAATAGTGACCCTCTTCATCAAGACCGGTTGGATTCTTAAACTGAGTGTTTTCTAGTCCAAGCTCAGAAGCTTTTTTATTCATCAACTCGGTGAATCTGGACAGATCACCGTCACCCAAATATTTTCCAACGGCACAAGCAGCGTCGTTGCCTGATGAAATCAAAGCTCCTTTGACCAAATCACCGAGTCTAATTTTTTCGTCTCTGAGAAGCTTTATTTTGGCCCCCTCAAGTAGAATCATCTCATTGTCTATCAGCACTTCTTCCTCAAATCTGTCTTTCTCATCAAGAGCCAGAAGAACTGTCATAACTTTGGTGATACTAGCCATGGCCACTTTTTTGTCTGGATTCTTGGCATACAAAACCAAACCACTGTTTAGATCAGTGACCAAGGCTGACTCAGCTGTAATCTTCATCCCCAGACTATCGGTCTTTTTTTGCGGTGAAGAAGTAAGAATAGGCTCAGACACTACTTCGGAAGCATTTGCCATCGCAACTGGGGCGGAGTCCTCTAGAACGACTTGATTTTCTGTCCCCAGGAAGGGTGAAGCAAAGAGAAGTAGTGAGATGAGAAATGACTTGGTAAGCATTAACTAAGCTATTGTTATTACGGTTACTGGGCAAGCGTCAGCTGCCTCTTTGGCACATTCTTCTTTTGTTTCTGATTGAAGAACTTTGGCTTTATCGCCTTCCAGAGCAAAAACTGAGGGACACAAAGCCGCACATGTTCCACAGCCGATACATTTTTCTGCATCAATGGTGACCTTTGTCATAATATTTGACTAACTCTTGTTTCTTAAATAATTTGCTGTATGAATAGCTGCTTTGGCTCCTTCGCCGCAGGCAATAATGGTTTGCTTGGCCAAAACATCAGTAACATCACCAGCCGCAAATAAGCCTTCTTGTGAAGTCATATTGGTCTTGTCGACCTCAATTTCACCTCTTTCATTGAGATTACAAACATTTTGAAGATAGTCAGTGTTGGGGACTGAGCCGATCTCAACAAAAACGCCAGCTACATCCAAAGTTATCTCATTTTCGCTGTCCTTGTTCTTGATAACAAGTCCCTCAACAAGTGTATCGCCAAGGATTTTCATTGTATCAGAATTGGGATGAGATTCAATGTTTTTTAGAGAATTGATTTTATCAAGCAAGACAGCCTCTCCGGTGAGCTCAGGGTTGATATTGATAGAGTGAATTTTTTTGACCATAGTAGCGAGCTGAACCATGGCTTTCACAGCCGAGTTTCCCCCACCAATAAGCGCAATCTCTTTGTCTCTAAAGAGTGGCCCATCACAAGTGGCGCAAAATGAGACTCCTTTACCGGTCAATTCTTCTTCTCCTGGAATACCTAGTTTTCTGTATTTTTTTCCAGAGGTAATAATAACCGCTTTGGCTTCATATAAATGCCCATCTTCAGCTTCGACATGAAAAGTATTCTCGTCTACTTTTTCAACCTTCTTGACGGGCTCAGTAGAGATGACTTCGCTTCCCCATTTTTCAGCCTGGGTTTTCATCTTTTGAATTAGCTCAAGACCTGGAATAGAAACATAGCCAGGAAAATTCTCTATCTCACCAGAAACAGCTGTTTGGCCACCAACGTCACCCGTCAGAATGAAATTGGAGAATTTGTCGCGACCAAGATAAATAGAGGTCGTCAGACCAGCAGGTCCAGCTCCGATGACAATTACGTCAGCCTTTTTTTCAATTTTTTTTGTCATTTTATGGATTGATTTACAAACTTAATATCATCTTCATACATTTGAATGGTAGCTCCGTTATTTCTGATTTCGTCAGAAATCACTTCATGCGTAAAAACAGGAACACTAGCAAGGCTAGTCTCTTGAACAAGTGTTTTTAGATTTTGCGCATACTGAGCTTTCTTTTCTTCTGGAATAGTACTTAAAGATAGATGAGTGTCCTCATCATCTGCTAGGGCTATTTTAACAGATTTAATATCTCTTGACCAATATGGAATTTTCTTGAGAACTTGTTGCCACAAACGTAGCGGGGTGCGCTTATCCTGATAGGCTTCATTATAGCTTAAATGAGCGTGAGTTATGCGAAGACCAAGCTCCTTAATAAAATCGTCAATGAAGACAAAATTGTTCTTGGCTTTGGTAGCCTTGGCCAGACAATTGGCATGACCCCAGTCAAAAGTAACTTTTAGATGTGGCGATTTGAAGGTATCAACAATGTTTACTATTTCTCTGGGTGAAACGCCCAAGTAAACTCTTTCCGGCTTCCAAAAAATGTTTTCTAGAGTGAGGATAACCCCCTTTTTTTCTGCGTATGGAAGAACTTTTTCAAAACTTCTCTTGATATTCGAAAAACCCTCCTTTTTTTGGAAATGACTATCGACAAAACCGGCATGGAAAACAATAAAAGGCTTCTGGCACCTAGAAATCTCTGAAGCTACGTCAATTTGGGACTTGAGTGATTTGACATTGGCTGGATCTGAGGAAGCCAGATTAAGGAAGACCGACCTGAGACTCTTGGGAAAAAGATCAAAACAGCCGTGGAAGGAAGGAACACTAAAACCACTTTTCTTGAAGAGCTCAACCGCTTCTTTCCTAACATTCCAATTGGCATCAAAAAAACCTCCGGTCCAAAGTCCAAGCTCTATATCAGTGAATCCTTTGTCTGAGAAGAGGTTTTGGTTTACTTTTTCGTGGAAGTTTTGTCTATTGAGAAACTGTGGCTTTTTGGCAATGAAGTTGAACAGCAGAGACCGAGGAGTAGAAAGTGCGGAAATAAACTCTACTAAATGAATAGGCTGAGGTGAAAGAGATTCAACATGATTAGCTTCCGTTTTCATTGGATATTTTTTTGAAAGAGTCCTTGTCGGTTTCAAATTTGATATAGGTTGAGAGAGAAACTATGTAAACACTATTGTCATCGTTCTTTTTTAGATAAACCTCGGCTGCATCGATAGTTTTGTTACCAAATTCAATGGCGTTTTCACCACCCTCATATCTAATATAAACCTTGGTTTGAGGTTTATCTAAGCCAAAATCTGACAGATTGTCTGACTCAAATTTGTCAGTTGCCTTCAGACCAGAAAGAGTATTGATCAGGGTTTGAACTTTGAGATTGTTGACGTCGAAGGCTGGATCTTCGAGCAATGTCCAGTTTTCACCCTCTTTTTTGAAAGTCATTTTGCCGCTAACATCTTCAATGGCAATTTCTTGTGCTTTGTCTTTATCAAACTCTAGAACCTGATGAACTTCTGATTGATCTTTGACTTCTTCTTCCTCTTCTTTGCTTTTCTTCTTGTTTTCCACCAAAAAAACGTAAAGTAATAGTCCGGCAAAAATTGCGACTAAAACTGCAATATAAACGTGCTTTTTATTCATTTATGTTTTCTTTCGTTTGCGTCTTTTTAGAAATACCCAGATACCAATAATAACCACAAGAAGAGGCATAAGAGCTGTTGTCAGAATCAGAACTAGCCATGACTGACTAGTGGTTAGAGTAACTTCTGGATTAGTTTTGTCTTTTGGGGAAATAGAAATCAAATCTTCTTGCGCCGTGAGCCAGTTAACTGTATTGAGGACCAAATCCTTATTGTATTGTCCTGGACCAGACATAGCCAAATAATCAACAACTAAATCAGAATCTCCCAAAACCGCCACTCTAGCCTTGTCTTGCTGGTCTGATTGACTGTTTTCGCCCTTAGTGTCGGTAGGATCAACTTCTTTGGCTAGAACCAAAACAGAAACAGGCCCCCTAATATCTTCTCCTTCGTTAAACTGAATCGTTTCTTGACTAGCTTCTTTGGTGATAGTTTTTTCTAGCCAAGCCGTATCTTTGGTTTTGATAATTTCTGTCACGCTCCATTTCTCGGGAACACTTTCGGCCTGAGACGCAGCTGAAGTTCCAATAACCAGAATGCCGGGGGTTTTTTCTGTAATTTGATGTGTTGTTAAATCATCAAGTGGCAAGGTGGCCACATCTTCAGCAACACTATTCTTGAGATCGACAACAATACCATCATTCCAGTTGATGCCCACTTCCCCAAGGAGATCAGTAACTCCAATATCATTACCAGATTCGAGACGAGGATCAAGAAGAGCAAAAAACTTCCCTTGTCGCTGATGGATATATTTTCTCAGGACTTCCTTTTCTTGATCTGTCAGGGCCACTTTAGGCCCAGCCATAATAACAAGATCAGCATCTTCTGGAATATCTTGCACAGTTTGGAGATTGATAGTATCGATTTCGTAAATCTGATTCTCTAGAGCTTGTTTGAGGACACTATAAGAAGTGCTTGGATCTGATCCTTCTATCTCTTTTTCTCCATGACCGGATATGAAATATATTTTTTTCTTTTCGCCTTTGATAAGTCTAATAAGGCCACTGGTAATTTCTGTTTCAGTCGCAGCGTCTATCTCTTCATTGAGATCTCCCTTTTTTATAATAATGACCGGATAGGCTGTCACACCGTAACTAATGGCTTCAGTTCTTTTTCGCTTGGGGTCTAGGACTTTGTAGCTTACTTTGGCATTCTGAGCTTGGTATTCTTTGGCCAGATCCTCAAATTCTTGAGATCCAGCAGAACCGGTATCATAAAAACCAATAAGCTCAATATCCTCGTCAACGTCTTTGATTATTTTTTTGCTTTGATCCGACAATGAATATTGTTTGTTTTTGGTAAGGTCGATGCGGGTGATTCTTTTTTGGGCAATGAAGTTCACCAGAATTAGTATTCCCAAAAGCAGAACAATAAGCAAAAAAGTATTGAGACTATATTTGGTAGATCTTTTGTCAAAGAAATTCTTGAATAAATCCTTTTTCTCTTGTGGTTTTTTTACTTCCATTTTCTTACTTCAATTGACTTAATAGTGACAAAAAGCATAAACCCAGTTACTGAAAGATAGTAAATAATAGACCTGAAATCAATTATCCCGCGGAAAAAATCATCAATTTTGGTGGCAAAGGAAAGATAATTGAAAATACTGTCAGAAGAAATACCGAGAATACCAGATAGCCAGCCTATTACCCATAGAAACAGAATAAGACTAAATCCCAGGACTCCAGCTATTATCTGGTTTTCTGTCAAAGTTGAGGCAAACAGACCAATAGAAATGAAGGCCGCCCCCAAGAGCAAAAAGCCCAAATAACCTGTCCAAATAGCTCCCATGTCAGGGTTGCCATATTTGGTGAGTATTAAAACATAAGGCAAGGTTGATGCCAGCATCACAAAGAAAAAAGAAAAAGCGGCCAGGAATTTACCCAGCACAACCTCTGAATCACGAACCGGCTTGGTCATTAACATCTCTAAGGTACCCGCTTTTCTTTCTTCAGCAAAGAGCTTCATGGTGATAAGTGGCATGAAGAAAAGCAGAGTGATAATAAGATTGTAGAAAGTTGGCCTTAGAGTAGCTTGCTGCGTGTTAATCAAATATGTCGCGAAGAAAAAACCAGCAATAAGAAGAAAGAGAGTAAAAACAACATACGCAATAGGTGATAAGAAGTATGTTTTGAGCTCCTTTTTGGTGATGGCAAAAATATTATTCATTGTTTTTGCCGGTAAGTTTGACAAATATTTCTTCAAGGCCCATCTTTTCTTGACTTATTTCAAGAAGGCCCCATCCGTTTCTAACAATAGCTGAGGCGATGATTTCACGAGAATCACTCTTACCTTTTGATTTGACTTCAAGTTGAACCTTGCCTTCGGTCTGGTTCTTGATGTTTACTTCTTTTATGTTCTCTAGTCCAGAAAGACAGTTTTTGACTTGCTCAGCATTGCCTTTTACGGTTATATTGACAATCATACCGCCCGAAAACTTGGAGGTCAGGTTTTCTGGAGTATCTATAGCCACGGTTTTACCTTCGTTGATAATAATAACCTTGTCGCAAACAGCACTGACTTCCTGCAAGATATGAGTGCTAAGAATAATAGTCTTCTCTCTGCCAAGGTTTTTGATGAGTTTTCTGATTTGAATAATCTGTTTGGGATCAAGACCTATAGTTGGTTCATCAAGGATAAGCACGTCAGGGTTACCTAGTAGCGCCTGGGCAATGCCGACTCTTTGACGATACCCCTTGGAGAGCGTTTTGATAATTTTATTTTTGACGTCTTCAAGATCACACTTATCAAGTGATCTGGAAACGTCTTCTTGTCTTTTTTCTCTAGGGACTTTCTTGAGCTCGGCTATAAAATTTAGGAACTCCAGGATAGACATTTCCGGATAAAGAGGAGTTGTTTCTGGTAGATAACCAATCTTTTCCCTTATTTTAAGCGAATCCTTGAAAACATCCAGACCATCAATTGTGGCCTGACCAGAGGTCATAGGCAGGAAACCGGTCAAAATCCGCATGGTTGTGGTCTTTCCTGCGCCATTGGGGCCCAAAAAGCCAACAACCTCTCCCTTAGCAACCTCAAAAGAAACGTCTTGAAGCGCTTTGCTGTTCTGATATTTTTTTGTCAGATTTTTGACTTTGATCATCTTATATCAAGGTAGAATACTGGAGCCAGAGTGTCAAGTTGAAGTGTTAATAATTTTGTCTAGAATAGATTTTTTTGCTATGATTAAGGTGTAATGATAAGCAAATCTTGATATTAATAGTTTGCCCGAGGATATTGCTCCCCAATATAAAAGTAGTTCTAAAATTCCTAACATGATCATTATTTACGTCACTTTCTCAAATCACGATGAAGCCAGACGAGTATGTCAGCATCTTTTGGAAAAAAAGCTAATCGCTTGTGCGAACTTCTTCCCTGTTGAGAGCATGTTCAACGTGAAAGGAAAAACCCAAAAAGAAGTTGAGATTGCCGCCTATCTAAAAACAAAAAATGAGTACTGGCAAGAAGCGAAGAAAGAAATAGAAAAGGAACATAGTTATAGTGTTCCTTGTGTGCTGAAAATTGATGCAGAATGTAGTTTGAAATATGATGAGTGGTTGGAAGAAGAATTGGATTAGAGAATGAAAATTATTTCTTGATCACCATCATTACTTTCCTCCCCTCTTTAACTTTTCCCCCATTCCAATCATGGTTAGCTTCCATGATTTTTTTGTGTGTATATTGAAAATTTGATCCGTTTCTTGTTCCGGGATCATTGGTTATAAAAACATTATCCGTATAGCCCTTAATGACCATCATGTGATAAAGAGGTCCGGGTGGAGTAAAATTTGGGTTGCCCAGTTGACGTCCCGCGAAGGGCATGAGCACAGGGTTGCCCTGGGCAATTTCTTTTTTGATATCCATTTCGTTAAAATCATAGCGCACTTCAACCTGAAGGCCAAAGTATTTTCTAATCACTTCGGCTGTTTCATCAGCAGTAGTGTCAATAGCGTAGCCATTTTCTTTTTCAAAATTAATTAGCTCCACTATTTCTTGGTTGGCCGAATCAGGATTGAAGCCTCCCCGACCTTGAAGGAAGTGAGCGGCCATAATTGAAGAAGCTTCTTCACAAGCTTCCTGATAAGGTAGATCCCAATTGGCCTGCGGAGCCTGAGCAGTAAAAGGAATGTCTAGATTCATACTTGGTGGCAGGTTTAGCTCGGCCTTCTTGGCTTCAACTTTATTCTTGAAAGAAGCTGCCTCATTTTTCATTTCACTTCTGTCTTTCTGTTTTGATATCTCTTCTGAGGCCTCGTCTTTGGCATCGACATTGGCAATTAGCGAGGCTTCTATCTTGTCTCTTGAAACAGGCTCAGGAAGCTCCTCTTTGGGTCTAGTAATTTCAAAATAGCCATTCTTAATTGAAGTTCCAAAAAAACCAGCACCAATTAAGGAGAGTCCAAGAATTAATCCAATTATCGTGATTAGTCTCTGTTTGCCAACCACCTTCTTGCTTTAGTTATTAAAAAGTCAAGCTCATTAACCTTCATGAGATAGGCCAAGATCAGATAGGAAAACCCTCCGATCAAGCCAACAGCAAGAAGACCAATGAGCTGACTCGTTATTCTATCATGGGTTGGAAAGAATTTCAAGACAAGACTCATGGCCAAACCCATAACAATTGTCATGGTCAGTATTTTGGCTGCATCAATAGTGATTCTTTTGAAATTAATGCCTTTGACTTTTATTTTTGTAAACAGCAACAACAGAAGAGACTGAAAGATCACCGCTAGTAAGAAAGCCAATGATAAACCTCGAACCGCCATAAACTTGATAAGGAAATAGCAAGCAGAAATATTGATGGCCATAGCCCCAAGTGAAATTGCAACTGGCAGATGAGTGTTTTTTCTAGCATAGAAGGTCCTATTTAGAAGATGGTTGAGACTCTCGAAAGGGATGGCTAGAGAGAAAATCATCAACACGCCCGCGGTCAAAAGAATGGCCTGTTCATCAAATTTTCCTGTGCCAAGGAAGAGAGAAATAATTCTTTTGCTCAGAAGGGCCATGAAAGCGGCGGCAGGCATAACAAAGAAAAGAATACGTCTAAAAGTAGTTTCAAAATTTTTGGAAAACTCCTGATTTTTTTTGAGAGAAAAATCAGAGGCCAAAAAAGGAAAAACCGCTGTAGCCAACGAGATTCCAATAAGACTAACTGGCAAGCTTTGGAAATTTCTGGCTA